>NZ_JAVJNP010000070.1:0-3064 GCF_040217205.1 Coleofasciculus sp. A1-SPW-01
AAAGTCCCACGGTGTAATGCTTGTAGGTTGGGTTGACGAAGGAAACCCAACTAATTAAGCGATTAAGCTAGGTTTTCTTCAAATCAAGCCAATCGCTACACATATAAGGAAAATTTATCACCTTATGTACGGGAGAGCCGATAAAAGTATACCAGAAAAAGGCGCGATCACATGGAATTGGTTTGAGTGCGATCGCTCGTCGATATTGCATGGTGGAATCGTGCCAGATTGTGGCTCACTATAGGCACATACCCAAAATCGATAGACAAATAATTTTCAGCTAATTATCATGGAACTATTCGTCTGTATGATTGGGCGGTAGCCATGTCTCTCAACCTTCGCAACATTCATCCCCTATCTGAGTTTCAACGAAGCGCCAAAGCGTTTTTAACCACTCTCAAAGACACCCAAGCACCCATCGTGCTGACGGTGAACGGCAAAGCCGCCGTCGTCGTCCAAGACGCGGAAAGCTACCAACGCCTCCTAGAACGCATCGAACTCTTAGAATCCCTAGCCGGAATTCGCAAAAGCCTAGATGAATTTGAACAGCATCAGGGAATGCCCTTAGACGAAGCCTTTGTGCAATTACGTCAAAAGTATGGCATACCGGATTGAAATCTCACCCACTGCCATAGCGGATGTCGAGGGTATTTTTCTGTGGATGAAGGACTACTCAGTCGATCAAGCTCATCAGTGGGTTAGAGGCTGCTACGAAATCATGCTAACCCTAGAGAACTTTCCCAATCGCTGCCCCCTCGCAATCGAAAGCCAATACCTAAATCGACCTGTGCTAAATGAAACGCATCAGCAAAGTCTAAACCATTTTCATGCCATTGAATAACTTGAGCAATCAAGCTAGCATTGCCAACATAAACAGTTGGCAAACCCAACAAGTTTCTCAACCCTTTGCAGATATCCGTTGGTTTAAACTTATAAGCAAAACGCAACACCCATTCGGTTTCCAGAATTACCGTATCTGGAATAACAACATTTGTATCAACCGCGATCGTGCCAGAACTCCTCTATCCCTTGGCGAATAGCATCATCCATATCTTCAAGACTTTTAGGCATAAACAGAATTATACACCCAAATAAACAATGGTAGGGGCTTGGTTACCAAGCCCCTCAAAGCTGGGTTACTGTTCTTAAATTACGGAAGCTGAGAAATTGCTGCCTGTTGATAGTAGTGACTCAAAATCTGTTGATAGTTAACACCCTGTTGCGCTAAATTATGCGCCCCCCATTGACTTAATCCTAATCCGTGACCATAGCCGCGACCACTAACTTGAAAACTCCCACCCATATTACTCACCGTAAACAGCGTACTTTTCAGTCCCAGCGCCTTACGCATATCATTGCCACTAACCCGCTTACTCCCGCCTGTTCCCTTTACTCTCATGGTGACAACGCGCCCATGGGGAGTTGTCCGTTCTGGGGTCATAGAAGTGACGCGCCCAACTCCACCAATCCGGCGTCCTAATTCGCTACCGGAAAAGGTTTGAGTCCACTGAAAGACAGGTGCGCCCACATCATAATCGGGAACTCCTCGCAGATAGGCTAGGGGTTTACTCCAAATATCTTCCACATTTTCTGTATGTCCACCCGACGAGGAATGGAAAACGGATAGAATCACATCACCGCCGTAGGTCAAAATCTGTCCGGCTGTGGCGTTGACGGCGGTATGAGTGCTTTCGGCTTCAGTTTCCAGTCCTTTGTACACTTGCCACTTAACTGTATCACCGACATCGTAGACGCTATTCCCTGATTCAGCTCGTTTATAGAGGGCGTAGGTACGAGCCGCAACAGCTTGGGCTTTGAGGGATTCTTGGGGCCAACTCGGACTCATTTCTGAACCAATCACGCTGTAGAGATATTGCTCAAAGTCCACATGATTAACCACCGTTAATCGTCCCCCCGTCGCTACTAATCGAGTCCGCCCCCGATACCAGCGATCGCCTATCCAAACCAAACCATCCTCAGTGGGTTCAATCCACAGTGATCCCGAACGCCAATTTCCTAACCGAACCTGACTTCCTCCAGATTGGGCGTCAAAACCATTCATCGGCGCCAGTTCTCCCACAGGTTGACCCGCGCTATCGCGAACAATGGCTTTGGTTGAACTTCCCACCTTAACGCGACTGACGCCTTCTTCAATCGCCACCCGTAATTCTGTTAGGGCTTGGGCGGGACTGACTACGATCATCCACAATAAAAAAGAGAGCCACCAATGAGGCCCTCCAGAGCGAATCATTAACTTGAGCATATCTACCACAGTGAAGGGAAAACGTCTAGATCTCATCTGTAAAACTTCCTCATCCGAAGACTACTCTCGGTTTCATAATTAACAGAGATGGAATTGCCAATCTTGGTCATCGCTAGATTATTCCGTTCCCGATACTGGAACCAAGAATCCGCACGCTGATTTTTGCTCTGGCTAAGATTGCATCCCTTAAAAAGATTGACAGGCATATTTCTAACATGTTTCTTGCTCATCGGCTAGTGCGGGGCGATCCCAGCGGTATAATCTCCTGTCGGGAAAATCTCTCCCATCCCATTTCCTAGAATCCTAGTCCCTAGTTCCTGTTCCCTAGTTCCTGTTCCCTATTTTCTAATCATGGACAAACCAAACGAGTTGATTCAAACTCCCCAGCCCCCTCTGGTTGAACCCAAGATTCTCCAGCAACTCTCGGAAGAAGTGGTGCTTTCACCCTCTTATTTAGTGTTAATGGGCATGGCGGGCATTTTATCCGCCATTGCCTTGTTGACCAATTCGATTCCAATTCTGATTGGTTCGATGATTATTGCCGCTTCTAAAAACCTAGACAAACCTACCCATCAGTAATTCTGCCTTGGTATAAGTCCACGGTGTAACTTTTGGTCGATAACCGTTAACGCTTGCGCTTGGCTGATACCCGGCGTTGTTGCTCGATATCAGCCTTAACCAACGGCTCCCAGTTAGAGACGCAGTAGTAATCGTGTCTACGATTGACTACAGGGCATCGACCAATAAAATTATTAAATTGATATAGAGCACTCCATACGTGCTTTCTCGGATTCACTCCGA
>NZ_JAVJNP010000083.1:0-76668 GCF_040217205.1 Coleofasciculus sp. A1-SPW-01
AGTACTACCAACAGGCTTTACCTTTATTCCAAGCTGTAGGCGATCGCGCTGGAGAAGCAATAACTCTGAATAATATTGGTTTTGTCTATGCTGACTTAGGAGAGAAAAAACGGGCATTAGATTACTACCAACAGGCTTTACCCTTATCTCAGACTGTAGAAGATCGCGCCGGAGAAGCAATAATACTGAATAATATTGGTATGGTCTATTTAAACTTAGGAGAAAAACAACAGGCATTAGAGTATTGGCAACGGGCTTTACCCTTATCCCAAGCTGTAGGCGATCGCGCCGGAGAAGCAATAATACTGAATAATATTGGTGGTGTCTATAATGAGTTAGGAGAAAAACAACAGGCATTAGAGTATTGGCAACAGGCTTTACCCTTAAGGCGGGCAGTAGGCGATCGCGCCGGGGAAGCTGTAACTCTCTTCAATATCGCCTCAGCAGAAAGAAGCCGAGGCAATCTCCAACCAGCGCTGACTCAAATACAATCCTCGATTGAGATTATCGAAGACTTGCGGACTAAAGTAGCTAGCCCTGAACTACGGCAAACCTATTTTTCTACTGTACAAATTTATTACCAAGTCTACATCGATCTGCTGATGCAACTGCATCAACAAAATCCGGATCAAGGCTACGATAAACTAGCCTTCCACGCCAGTGAACGTTCTCGCGCCAGAACCCTATTAGAATTACTCACCGAAGCCAATGCCAATATTCGAGAAGGTGTAGATCCTGACTTACTCCAACAAGAACAAACCTTAAACGCCAAACTCGATGCAACCGAAAAACAACGGATTGAAATTTATAGTAATCCGGAATCCACCCCAGCCCAAAAAACTGCCATTGAACAACAACGACAACAACTTTTAGCCGACTATCAACAACTGCAAGACCAAATCCGGGCGACAAGTCCTCAATATGCTGCCCTGAAATATCCACAACCGCTAACCTTAGAACAAGTCCAACAACAGATTCTGGATGAAGACACTATTCTATTACAGTATTCCTTAGGAGACGACAATAGTTATCTCTGGGCAATCACCAAAGATGGCTTTACCAGTTATCAACTTCCTCCCAGAGATGAAATTGAAACTTTCGCCCGCCGCTTCTATAACCTCTTACAAATTCCCGGTTATGAAATTGGCAATCCCAGAGGCATTGCTAAAGTTGTTCCCCGCGATAATTTAAATTCCGTGGCACAACTGAGTGAACTCCTGTTCGGACAAGTGGCTGAACAATTAACAAAAAAACGCATCCTGGTTGTTGCAGATGGGGCATTACAATACATTCCTTTTGCGGCTTTAGCCACTCCCGAAACCGCCGATACCGATACTCCCATCCCCCTCATCAATCAATACGAACTGGTCAACTTACCCTCCAGTTCCACTTTAGGGATTATTCGTGACCAAGTTAACGGACGTCAGAAAGCGCCCCAACAATTAGCGATTCTGGCTGATCCCGTTTTCATGGATAATGATAACCGCCTTAAAAATTCCTCAAGCCGAGGCACAGAACTGGATTTAAACCAACTCTTACTCAACCGTTCTGTTCGCGTTTCTGACATTGAATTAAGTCGCCTCCCCGGAACTCGCACTGAAGCGGAAGCCATTCTCAATTTAGTCGCATCAGCCACCCAAGTTAACGCCTTTGACTTTGATGCCAATCGTGACTTTATCGACAATCCCCAACTGCAAAATTACCAAATCATTCATCTAGCCACCCACGGCATTCTCAATAGTGAAGCGCCTGAATTATCGGGTGTGGTGTTATCCTTAGTGGATAAACAAGGGAATCCGCAAAATGGCTTTTTACGCCTCCATGATATCTTTAACCTGAATCTGCCAGCGGAATTAGTCGTATTAAGTGCTTGTCAAACGGGATTAGGAGAAGAAATTCGAGGCGAAGGATTAGTCGGTTTAACGCGAGGGTTTATGTATGCAGGGGCGCCGCGTTTAGTGGTGAGTTTGTGGAATGTGGATGATGCAGCAACGGCGGAGTTTATGACTCGATTTTATCAGTTAATGTTGAATGAGGGGTTAAACCCTGCCCAAGCGTTGCGGGAAACTCAGTTACAAATGCAACGGGAAACTCAATGGAAATCTCCCTATTATTGGGCAGCGTTTACATTACAAGGCGAGTGGAATTAACTCTAAGCTGTTCGGCATTTAAACCTTAATGTCAATAATGGTGAAAACCTTGTAGTGCGTTTAGCGAAGCCATGCCGCAGGCTTTAGCGAAGCCATGCCGCAGGCTTTGCATCTTGCTCGCTACTAATACCCAATTTAAATGCATGACAGGGGGAAGCCAGAGGATGCTTCGCTTTTTGTTCCATGGGGGATTTAGGGGGATCTAAACTTTGATGCCACGCCACTACGAATACTGTTCGCGTCTCCGAGATTAACTTACCAAGCCGCACGGCGATGCAGTTTCAAATTTTCGGCTGGGGGAACTTCCGTTTAATCAACGCAAGCAAGGCTAAAGCCATAACTACCAACGAACGGGCGTTAGGGCGATCGCACGGCTTGAGTAACCTGAATTTGGCATCATTTCTATGCAATCTGAACAACTGACCCCCCCATCCAGCCGGAAAAGATGTCAAAATTCCTCTAAAGTAAGACGTTTGTTGGTCAATGCCTCTCTAAGATAGGGAGTAAAGTGGAAAAGACTACCATGCCAGGATTGGTATCAGGGCTTCTTGACGATGTACCCTCGCTTACCAACAGCGTGACCGATAAGGAGGAAAGAATATGGCAGATGTCGAGCGGTCTCTAGTGGAAGAGCATTCTCTGGATCGGGATTGTACCACGCTATCCCGTCACGTTCTGCAACAGCTTAAGAGTTTTAGTGCTGACGCCCAAGATCTCAGTGCCTTAATGAATCGTATTGCCTTAGCCGCCAAAATTATTTCCCGACGGTTGAGTCGCGCTGATTTGGTTGAAGGTGCGTTGGGATTTACCGGGAATGTGAATGTGCAGGGCGAATCCGTCAAAAAGATGGATGCTTATGCTAATGATGTATTTATCTCGGTGTTTAAACAAAGTGGACTCGTTTGCCGCTTGGCGTCCGAGGAAATGGAAAAACCCTACTACATTCCCGAAAACTGCCCGATTGGTCGGTATTCCCTGATCTATGATCCGATTGACGGCTCCTCGAATGTTGATATTAACTTGAATATCGGCTCAATTTTTGCAATTCGTCGGCAACAAGGCGAAGATATGGACGGCGAAGCCACGGATCTGTTGCAGGATGGACACCAACAAATCGCGGCTGGATACGTGATCTATGGACCGAGTACAATGCTGGTCTATTCCATTGGCACGGGGGTTCATGCGTTTACCCTTGATCCCAGCTTGGGTGAGTTTATTCTGTCCCAGGAAAATATGCAAGTGCCAGATCATGGACCGGTTTATAGTGTCAATGAAGGGAACTTCTGGCAATGGGATGAATCGATTCGCGACTATATTCGCTACGTCCATCGCCATGAAGGGTATACAGCTCGCTATAGTGGAGCTTTAGTGGGAGACTTCCATCGCATCTTGTGTCAAGGGGGCGTATTCATTTATCCCGGTACCGTGAAAAAACCGGAAGGGAAGTTGCGTCTACTCTATGAAACCGCGCCCTTAGCCTTTTTAATAGAACAAGCTGGGGGTCGAGCCAGTACCGGTACCGAAAACCTGATGGATGTGGTGCCAGAAAAACTCCATACGCGCACACCGTTGGTTATCGGGAGTAAAGAGGATGTGGCGTTAGTGGAGTCCTTTATTCAAGAACGAGCGCGAGAATCCAAAGAAGCGATCGCGTCTCGTTCTTAGCCTAGTATCAATCGTAACGAAGAATTCAGGGTTACTTAACCCAGGGATATGTCCTTGAATCCAGACGAATAGTAATCTATACCCTAACTTAGGAGTTTAAGCATGACAGCAACAGCCAATAATCCTATCTTCCAAATCGAAAATGATTACGGTCAGAGTATCTGGATGGATAATCTTAGCCGTACTATTATCGAATCCGGTGAACTGAAGCAGTTAATTGAAAGTCGCGGGGTTCACGGGATTACCTCCAACCCAGCGATTTTTGAAAAAGCGATCGCCGGAAATGCCATTTACGACGCCGATATCGAAGCTGGGATTAAGGCAGACAAATCGGTAGAGGAGATTTATGAATCCCTAATCTTTGAGGATATTCGCAACGCTTGTGATATTCTCAAGCCGATTTACGACCAAACTGATGGACTTGATGGTTACGTCAGTATCGAAGTTCCTCCTACCATCGCCAACGATACCGAAAGCACGATTAATGAAGCCCGTCGGTATTACCAAGAGATTGGTCGGGAAAATGTAATGATTAAAATTCCCGGCACTTCCGAAGGCTTACCTGCGTTTGAACAAGTGATTAGTGAAGGGATTAACGTCAATGTCACCTTACTCTTCTCTGTACAAAGTTACATTGATACCATTTGGGCATATATCCGAGGCTTAGAAAAACGGGCAGAAAAAGGAGAAGATATTAGCAAGATAGCCTCCGTTGCCAGTTTCTTCCTCAGCCGGATTGACAGTAAGATTGACGATTCCATTGACGAAAAACTCGAAGCTGGGGTAGACCGGATCGAGAAAGAGGCAAAACTAAAAGACGTGAAAGGCAAAGTCGCGATCGCTAATGCCAAAATCGCCTATCAGAAATTCAAAGAAGTCATCCAAACCGATCGCTGGAAAGCCCTATCTGCTAAAGGTGCCAACGTACAACGCCTACTCTGGGCAAGTACCAGCACCAAAAATCCCGACTACAGTGATGTCATGTACGTGGATGAGTTGATTGGTCCTAATACGGTCAACACCCTACCCCCAAATACTATCGAAGCCTGTGCCGATCACTGTTCTCCGGAAAATCGGATTGAAACCGATGTGGAAAAGGCATACCAGTTAATCGAAAACCTCAAAGATCCCGATGTCGCGATCGATCTGGATCAAGTCATGGATGAACTGCTTGAGGAAGGCATTGACAAATTTGTCAAGCCCTTTGAGTCCTTAATGTCCTCCCTGGATAGCAAAGTCAAAGACTTAGCAACGGTATAGCGATACCTTAAGGCGTGAGGTATACCCTACAGTAGGGGCGCAAGCCTTGCGCCCTTACCGATGTAGCGCATTAAACGGGAAATTGCCGATGAGCCGTGTAAACCAATAACCCATGGTATAAACTTGGTCGGGGCGGGTTGAGTCACATCCGGGTGAGGTCTAGAAACGAGATATAGTAAAACCCGCCCCTACACACTTAAAACCAAAGACGCGCCATGGCGCGTCTCTACACTCAACTCAAAACTCGAAATGGTGACATTTACAGAAAATCCCCTGCGCGTTGGTTTACAACAGGAACGGAGTCCAGAACCGCTGATCTTAGTGATTTTTGGCGCATCTGGAGACCTAACCCAACGCAAGCTAGTTCCCTCCCTGTATCAGCTTAAACGCCAACGACGACTTCCTTCAGAAATAACAATTGTGGGAGTCGCTCGTCGCGAATGGAGTCATGACTATTTTCGCGAACAGATGCGGGAAGGGATTGAGGAGTTTTCTGACGGAATTCACTCTGAAGAACTGTGGAATGATTTTGCTGAAGGGCTATTCTATTGTCCCGGCAATATCGATAAACCAGAAAGCTATCAGAAATTGAAAGCATTTTTGGCAGAACTGGATGGTAAACGGGGAACCCGAGGAAATCGAGTATTTTACCTCGCCGTTGCGCCCAAATTTTTCCCTGAAGCCATCCGCCAACTGGGAACAGCCGGAATGCTGGATGATCCAATGAAGCATCGCCTGGTAATTGAAAAACCCTTTGGTCGAGATTTGAGTTCAGCGCAAATTCTCAACCGCGTCGTGCAGCAAGTGTGTCGTGAGGAACAGGTTTATCGCATTGATCACTACTTGGGCAAAGAAACCGTTCAGAACCTGTTAGTCTTCCGCTTTGCCAACGCCATCTTTGAACCCTTGTGGAATCGCCAGTTTGTCGATCACGTTCAGATTACTGTAGCCGAAACCGTGGGCGTCGAAGATAGAGCGGGTTACTATGAAACATCGGGTGCGCTGCGAGATATGGTGCAGAACCATTTGATGCAACTCTTTTGCTTAACTGCAATGGAGCCACCCAATTCCCTAGATGCGGATAGTATCCGGACTGAAAAAGTAAAAGTAGTTCAGGCAACACATTTAGCCGATATTAATAACTTAGAATGTTCAGCGGTTCGGGGTCAGTACAAGGCAGGTTGGATGAAAGGAGAGGCAGTATCAGGATATCGAGAAGAAGAAGGCGTTGATCCCAACTCGATCACACCCACTTATGTGGCGATGAAACTCATGATCGATAACTGGCGTTGGCAAGGTGTTCCCTTCTACCTGCGGACTGGGAAACGGTTACCGAAGAAAGTCAGTGAGATTTCGATTCAGTTTCGCGATGTTCCCTTACTGATTTTCCAATCCGCCGCCCAACAAACCAGTCCCAATGTGCTGACGATGCGGATTCAACCCAATGAAGGCATTTCCCTGCGATTTGAGGCGAAAATGCCGGGTCCCCAGCTTCGTACCCGCACAGTGGATATGGATTTTAGCTATGGTTCGTCCTTTGGCATGGCGACATCCGATGCCTACAATCGATTATTACTCGATTGTATGTTGGGAGATCAAACACTATTTACCCGCGCTGATGAAGTGGAAGAAGCCTGGCGGGTGATCACCCCAGCCCTATCCGCTTGGGAAGCACCCACTGATCCCGAAACCATTCCCCAATACGAAGCCGGAACATGGGAACCTACGGAGGCGGAACACCTGATTAATCGGGATGGACGACGCTGGCGTAGACCTTAGTTTTGGAGATGGGGAAGATGAGGGAGATGGGGAAGATGGGGAAGAGTGTGTAGGGGCGGGTTTCACTACTAACGTTTCGTTTTCACCCTGATATAACTAAACCCGCCCCGACCTAACCGTTCAAGTATCACATAAGACGAATGACGAATGACGAATGACGAATGACCAATGACCAACAACCAAAAACGAAGGATAATTAACAATGGTACAATCGCCTCCAATCCTATCTCTACAATCACCTAAAGACGTTTCCTTAAGTGAAATTGAGGAAGAACTGCGTCATATCTGGCAAAGCTACAGTACAACAGATAATAATACGGATGTTCCTAGTGCTGTACGAGCAACTACTTTTACGTTGGTGGTTTACGAACCGGAAGAAACTCAACTGCTTTTAAGCGCATTGGGATATTATTCGGGTCCCATTGACGGAATTATTGGACCGCGCATGTTTGCCGCCATCAAAGCTGCCCAGAAAACTTATGGATTGCCGAGAACAGGGAAGGCGGATGACAAAACTAAGGAAAAACTGCGCGAAGAGTATAATGAACGGCATCAGCAAGAGGTGGAGGGAAATGGGGAAACCAGACGGCATCCCTATTCGGCTGATGTAGAAGGATCGGGAATTGCTGATGCGATCGCGGCGGCGAATCCTTGTCGAATTATCGCCCTGTGTCCAATTGTTGGTGAAGATGAAGGCGTAACGGCACAGGTTTCTGCTTCTTGTCCGATGCAAAAGCACAGTCAAAGTACCCTAGTTTGCTGTGAATATATTACCTTGAGTGGCACACCAGCAGCTTTAGAGCGCATCGGGGGTATGATCTGTGAACTGATGATTAGTGATCTACCCCAATTTATTTGGTGGAAGGGAACCCCTGATCCAGATTATGGGTTGTTCAAACGACTGGCTGGAATTAGCAATAACGTGATTGTGGATTCCAGTGCCTTCCAAAAACCAGAAGAGGCGTTGGCGCGACTACAGGAGTTCATCACCCAGGACATCCCCATGGCTGACCTGAATTGGCAACGGTTAGCCTCATGGCAAGAATTGGCGGCTGAGGCATTTGATCCGCCAGAACGCCGCTCTGCGCTCAAAGAGGTTGACCAAGTTACTATCGATTATGAGCAAGGTAATCCAGCTCAAGCGTTAATGTTTCTGGGGTGGCTAGCATCTCGACTCCAGTGGCGTCCGGTTTCTTATACGAAAGAGGGCGGGGAATATGATATCCGGCGGGTTAAATTTACGACTCCTGAACATCGCCCAGTCGAAGCTGAATTAGCCGGAATTCCCACGGCTGATGTGGGAGAAGTGGCGGGAGATTTGATTAGCCTGCGTTTGGGTTCGACAAATATGGATGCAGACTGCTGTACTGTGTTGTGTTCCCAAACCACGGGTTGTATGCGGATGGAGGCACATGGCGGGGCGCAAGCGTGCCGGATTCAGCAGGTTACGCCGATGTTTGACCAAAAAACGGAGCAGTTGTTGAGTCAGCAGTTGCAGCGTTGGAGTCGCGATTTGCTCTATGAAGAAAGTCTGGCGGTGACTGGGCAGATCATGAACGCTGGGAGTTAGGGATTCGGTGATGAGTGTCGGGTGTCGGGTGTGGGGGTTGTAGAGATGTTCCGGTGAACGTCTAGGATTAGGGGGAGAGGAGGGCGGGTTTCGTACAAACGTTATCCTCAACAACCAAGCATAAAGTCCCTAAACCCGCCCCTACCCATTCACGCGCAATGTCCGACTAACGAAGTGAAGGAGCAAAACTTCCCCAATTCCCCCTATGGCTTTAATTATTGCTGGTGAACGGAGTGGGGTAGGCAAAACAACGGTGACGCTTGCCCTACTTTCGTGTTTATCGCGGCGGTATCGTCGAGTGCAATCCTTTAAAGTGGGTCCCGATTACATTGATCCGATGTTTCATCAACGGGTAACGGGACGTCCCTGTCGCAATTTAGATCCGGTGTTAACGTCGGAAACTTATGTTCAAGCCTGTTTTAAGCGTCATCTGAATGGGGTAGACTATGCTCTGATTGAAGGGGTGATGGGGTTGTTTGATGGGGCATCAGGACGCGATGATGTTGCCAGTACAGCGCATATTGCCCGACTGTTAAATGTCCCGGTGCTGTTGGTTTTAGATTGTAGTCGCTTATCCCGTTCCGTCGCCGCGATCGCACAGGGGTATTGTTGCTTTGATCAGAGCATCCAAGTGGCTGGGGTGGTGTTGAATCGAGTGGGGAGCGATCGCCATTTAGAATTGCTTCAAGATGCCCTAGAACCCCTACAATTACCTATACTCGGTGTACTCCGGCGTCAGGATAGTCTGACGATTCCCGATCGCCATCTGGGATTAGTTCCCACCGATGAACTGACGTTTCTGGATCAGTTAATTGATCAACTGGCTGATATTGGCGAAACCTGCTTTAACTGGGAGCGTTTATTGCCTCTGTTGAGGGCAGAGATTCACGATTTAACCGTTACCAATCAACCGTTAAATACCTCTGTAACTCAATCCGTTACCCGAATCGCCATCGCTCGCGATCGCGCCTTTAGTTTCTACTATCAAGATAATCTGGATTTATTGCAACAGTTGGGAGCAGAATTAGTTCCCTGGAGTCCCCTGGGGGATACCACATTACCCGAAGACGTGCAGGGACTTTTTTTTGGTGGGGGATTCCCCGAAGTGTTTGCCCAGGAATTGGCGCATAATATCGAGGCGCGTCAGGCAGTATGGAATGCCATTGTTCAGGGAATGCCTACCTATGCTGAATGTGGTGGGTTGATGTATTTATGTCAACAGGTTACAGATTTTGAGGAAAAATGTTGGTCGATGGTAGGGATATTACCCACAAAGGCGGTAATGGGCAAACGTTTAACCCTGGGATATCGTCAAGCAACGGCATTACAACATACGCCATTGGTATTAGTGGGTGAAAGGGTTTGGGGACATGAATTTCATCGTTCCCAGTTAACAGCAAGTCCTGAGCATCCTTTGTTTGAAACAAGAGGATATGATCCGAAGGGAAAAGTTGGGATTGAGGGGTGGCGAATGCATCAATTACATGCGTCCTATATTCATCTGCATTGGGGTGGAACAGTAGATATTCCTCAGCGTTTTTTGAAATGTTGTCAGCAATTTAATCCAAATTAAGTAGCGTAAGACACCGTAGCCCTTCGACTTCGCGGCAACTGAGCCTGTCGAAGTTCAGGCATGCGACCAAGGAAGCCTACACCGTAATCTCTGATTCGGTGTAGGAGGATGTCACCGATTATAGGAAACCGTTGCTACCGATGGTTCCTTAATTTGAGTAACCGATAATCCTTGAGCATAAATCTGGGGCTTATCTTGGGCGACTTGGAAATACGCTTCCCGTAGCTGCGCGTTAACCGCTACCGTCTTCGCGTCATAAAGCTGGGTGGCGAGTTTGGGATAGAACCCAATACCCAGAATCAGCACTAAAAAGCAAGCGGCAATAAAAACTTCCCGTGGTTTAGCATCGGTGTAAACGGCATTAGCAGGCAAAACACAGTCTGTCCCAAAGCAAACGGCTCCTTCTTCATCCTTATTCTCGAAGTTGGAATTATCAAGTTCACAGGTTGGGGCGACGCCTGCTCCGTAAAAGACTTGTCTGAGTAGAGAGAGGAGATAGATAGGTGTAAGGATCAGTCCCAACGCCGAGAGGAAGACTGTTACTGTGCGGAAGGTTGAGCTATAAATATCACTGGTTGTCACCCCGACAAAGACAGAGAGTTCACTGGCAAACCCACTCATTCCCGGAAGGGCGACTGATGCCATCGCGGCGGCGGTAAACAGGGCAAAGACTTTGGGCATAACCTGACCAATACCACCCATACTATCTAAGGCTAAGGTGTGAGTGCGATCGTAGGTAACCCCAGCTAGGAAGAATAGCACAGCGGCAATTAAACCGTGGGAAATCATTTGCAACATCGCCCCACTAATCCCTAAGTCCGTGAATGAGGCGATTCCGAGGAGGACAAACCCCATGTGAGACACGGAGGAAAAGGCAAGACGCCGCTTCATATTCGGCTGGGCAAAGGAGTTGAGTCCACCATAGACAATATTGATCACCCCTAGCATCGCCAGAATTGGGGCAAAGTAAACGTGAGCATCAGAAAGGAGCTCTAAATTCAAGCGAATTAATCCATATCCACCCATTTTCAGGAGTACCCCGGCTAAAATCATTGATACAGGAGCAGATGCTTCACCATGAGCATCAGGAAGCCAGGTGTGCAAGGGGAAAACCGCTAATTTAACTCCAAAGGCAATTAATAATCCCGCATATAGCAGCAGTTCTAATGCCAAGGGGTAATCCTTGATGCCGAGTTCAACCATATCAAAGCTGATTGTGCCCTCGCCATAGAGTGCCATGGCTAACCCAGCTACCAAAATAAATATAGAGGCGGCGGCAGTATAGAGTAAGAATTTGGTCGCGGCGTATTGACGCTTCTGTCCCCCCCAAATCGAGACGAGGAGATAAACGGGAACCAGTTCCAGTTCCCACATAATAAATAGGAGCAGAATGTCTTGGGCGATAAAGACGCCAATTTGTGCCGAATACAGCACCAGCATCAAAAAATAGAAGAGGCGAGGCTTGTGATCGACTTGCCAAGCTGCGAAAATGGAGAGCGTTGTCACCAGTCCCGCCAGAAGTACCAGGGGAAGTGACAGTCCATCCACAGATATTGCCCAACTGAGACCTAATTGAGGTATCCAGGTATACTTTTCGGTGAGTTGGAATGTGGCGCTGCTGGAATCGTAATGCTGCCAAAAGGTGTACAGCATCAACAGAAAATCTGCGATCGCGACACCGAGGGCATACCATCGCACTGTCTTACCCCCCTTATCTGGCAGTAGAGGAATGGCAAGTGAGGCAATGAGTGGTAATAGGACGATCGCACTCAGCCAGGGAAATGAATCGGCTATCATAACGATGGTAAAAATGCTTAGTTAACAGATGATGTTATTTTACTAAGCTTTGTAACACTTTTCTCATAAATATTTATATCAGATCACCATAAGGCATCTCCCCACCATCTACTGAGCTGATTGATCTTGTTTCGCTTCGCATTCTACCTCTGGGAGATGAGGGGAAAAATCTAACCTTTATGTTAAGGTACACCCATCTGAAATTCATTCAATTTTCAATTGTCTAGGGCAAGCGTTGCTCAAAGAGTATTTTGAACGACTAAGTGAATGTCCCACAACCACCATCACCCTCACCATCACGACCACGAATCCTTCAACTACAATCGCGCTTTTGCCATTGGTCTGATTCTCAATGGCGGGTTTGTCATTGTTGAAGCCTTTTCGGGTATCTTCTACAACTCCCTGGCGTTAATGGCAGATGCGGGTCACAATCTCAGTGATGTCTTAGGCTTGGTTCTGGCTTGGGGTGCGAATATGTTGTCCCAACGTTCTCCAACCAAGCGCTATACCTACGGCTTCCGTCGTTCCTCGATTTTGGCGGCTCTTTTAAATGCTACCCTTGTCCTCGTGGCTATGGGTGCAGTGGCGTGGGAAGCGGTGAGAAAGTTCGTTAATCCTCAATCTGTACCCGGTGGTATTGTGATTGGTGTTGCCTTGGTTGGTGTGGTGATCAATACCATTACAGCACTCCTGTTCATGTCAGGTCGTCAAGAAGATATGAACATTCGCGGTGCATTTGTACACATGGCGGCGGATGCGCTGGTGTCTGTGGGAGTCGTGCTGGCGGGTATTGCGATCGCGGTGACGGGGTGGCTGTGGTTCGACCCGGCTGTCAGTTTAGTTATTGTGGTGGTTGTGGTGGTCAATACTTGGCAACTGTTTCGGGAGTCGCTAAATTTAGCCCTAGATGCGGTTCCGGAAGGGATTGAACCCCTTGCCATCCGCACGTATCTAACTGAACTTCCTGAGGTTGATCAAGTCCATGACCTGCATATCTGGGCAATGAGTACGACAGAAATAGCGTTAACGGCTCATCTGGTGATACCCAAAGGGTATCCGGGTGATGCGTTTTTGACTAGGGTATCCCAGCATCTGCATGACCAGTTTGGCATTGAACATCCGACGATCCAAATCGAAACGGGTGATCCGAGTCAACCCTGCACTTTGGCTTCAGAAAATCGGGTTTGAATTGGTCTTATGTCAGGGAATAGGGAATAGGGAATAGGGAATAGAAATTTTGTCTCCCATCTCCCCCATCTCCCTCAGCTTCCCCAGCTTCCCCATCTCCCCCAGCTTCCCCCGCTTCCCCTGCTCCCTCTTAACCACAACACTTATTCAGCAAGCCCTATTATAGGTAGGGTCAGTGGTGCAAAATGTCAGTGTAATGAAGGAATATCCGCTTGTTTTAGGATTGGCTGCACTCCCCGCTTTGAGTAATTTTGTTGGTGGACTTTTGGCAGAAGTCTTACCTGTGTCAAAGCGGACGCTGGGTTTGGCATTGCATGTCGTTATTGGTGTGCTGTTAGCGGTTTTATCCTTGGAGTTAATGCCAAGAGCGATCGCGGTACAACCCGTTTGGGTGCCAATTCTGGCTTTTATCGCAGGTGGAGGGTTCTTTATCCTGACTCATCAGGCGATCGAATTAGCCAGGGTAGTGGCTACAAGATAGCCGCGTTTAGACAAGGATGCGCTGTTGGCTAAGGCTGAGAGCCAATTCCGTCACACAGACTGCGATCGCGTTTGTCCAGACTAGGGTTATTCTGGAGATAATCTCGTAGGCGATCGCAACTACGCTCGATGAGCTGATTTGGCTGCAAAAGCTCCATATCCCACAGAATCAGAGTCTTACCATTAATTGCTGAGGCAATGAGTTCATTCTCAGATTTAAATCTCACCTGCCAATCAAAATCCCTAGGTCCCGACAGGGTATTGAGCAAATCACCGTCTCGATTCCAGAGTCTGACGGTTTTATCTTTACTCATTGTGGCAATTTTCTCACCATTTGGGCTAAACACGACTCCGCTAACTTCATCGGTATGACCCTTTTGACCTTCTAAGGTTTCTAGCAACTCGCCGTCTCGATTCCAAAGTCTGACTGTCTTGTCTTTACCCACTGTGACAATCATCTGACCATCTGGGCTAAACGCTACTCCGTTAACTTCACCGCTATGTCCGTTTAGGATTGCCAGTGACTCGCCGTCTCGATTCCAGAGTCTACCCTCGTCGTCCCAACTCGCCGTAGCAATCATCTGACTATCGGGGCTGAACGCTATTCCCTGAACCTGATCACGATGTCCTGCCAAGGTTGTTACCGAAGTGCCATTGAGTGTCCAGAGTTTGACGGTTCTGTCCTTATTCGCCGTGGCAAGGATTTGGTTATCAGGGCTAAAAGCTAGGCTGTTAATATCGTCAGTCTGCCCGACTAGAGTTGCTAGAAGAGTGCCGTCAGCCTGCCAAATTTTTACAGTATTGTCCCAACTGGCTGTAGCAATAAGTGTACCATCTGGGCTGAAAACAACTTTGTAGACGCCAGACTGATGTTCTTTAAGGATTTTTTCCCAAGTATCGTCAGTCTTCCGGAGATTAACAGTGCTGTCTTCACTTGCTGTAGCAATCTTCTTACCATCTGAACTGAAATCTATACTATAGATCTCTTGAGAATGCTTTTTTAGGATTCTTTTATTTAAGCTTTTATCTCGCTTCCATAGTTTGACTGTGTTGTCTTGACTTGCTGTCGCGATCATCTCACCATCAGGGCTAAAGTCTACGCCAAAAACGCCGTCAGTATGCCCTTCTAAGGTTTCGAGTAAGATGCCATCATTACTCCAGATGTTAATCGTTTTATCCCAACTTGTTGTCGCAATTCTATTGCCATTGGGACTGAAATCTACTCGGATCACTCGCTCAGTATGACCGTTGAGTGTATGGAGTAATGTACCATCAATATTCCAGAGTTTAGCTGTATTATCCTGACTCACAGAGGCAATTATATGACCATCAGGGCTGAATGCTACTCCGAAAACGCGATCGCTATGACTCTTGTCTTCTTTTAAGCTTTCATCTGTTTTTAAGGTTTCATCTGTTAGGATACGGAGTAATGTGCCATCCGTAGTTCTCCAGAGTTTGACTGTCCCATCCCAACTCGCTGATGCAATTGTCTCACTATTAGGACTGAATGCTATTCCGTCAATCACATCTTCATGTCCTGTCAAAGTTTTTAGCAATTTGCCATCTTCAGTGTTCCAGAGTTTGATTGTTTTATCTCCACTTGCCGTGGCAATCAGTTTTCCATCGGAGCTAAAAGCTACGCCAAAAACTCCATCACTATGCCCTTTCAAGGTATGTACTAGGGTTGTATACAACTTATCGTCTATCTTGTTTTCCACCTTCCAGAGTTTGACTGTGTTGTCGAAACTTGCTGTGGCAATCATTTGACCATCAGGACTGAACGCTAAATTATTCACTTTACCATTTTCTTTTATAGTATGAACAAACTTGCCGTCAGGCTGCCAAAAGTTAACCGTATGATCAAAACTTGCTGTGGCAATGATATTTTTGACCGGGCTAAAAGCAACTTGGAGAACTGCATCCTTGTGACCTTCGAGGCTGTTATACTCTTGATACTCTTTAAAACCAGAAACAACTCGCTGTAGCATCTGTTCGACTTGCGGCTTAATTTCTGCTTGAGAATTACCTAATTTTTGCATTTCTTTCCATGCACTTACAGCTGTTTTAAGTGCGTCTAATTTTTGATTATCTCCAAAAAGCTTTTCCGATTCAGCTATAGTTCCTTCAACAGTCACTGCGATTTCATTTTGTCGTAGCCGCCATCCTACTATTGGAGTGGCGAAAACTATAAACACGAAACCAGCCACTGTTACAGTTTGTAGAATTCGCAGTTGTCGCCGTAAAAGTTTATCAAGTTGCACTTGAGTCTGGTGGAGTTTTTCTAAAGTATCATCTCCAATTTTTTGGCGAATAAAAGTAACCAGATAATCATGAATTAACTGATAATGATTATCCGGGACACTTTGCCACAGAAAGACTAAACCTGATTCTTTGAGAATTTGCAAGACAACTTTGAGTGTTTTATCTAACCTTAAATCCTTGCCTTTTGATTTGGTCGTCAAATCAAGAGTAAATATATACCTCCAAAAATTATTCCTGAATCCTTCTAGTAGTTTAGACTTTCGGGAAATCTCTAGTAGCTCCAGAATCTCTTTTTTTAAATCCTCCTGAGTTTTCAATGGACGAGTTTTATTTTCATCCGTCAATAAAAACAAAACTAACCAGGCAATCTCTTCATTCTCGCTACCACAGTCTTGAACAACAGATTCCAAATAGCGTTGGACTAATTGTTGTTTAGCTTGAGAGCCAAGCTGCTTATACTGTGCCAGGGTAGTAATTCCTTCGGCTTGCAATTGTGCGCCAACAATCTGTAACTCAATGGGACGGACTTCTCCCTGATTCTTGGAGAGTTCTCGTACTATTTCATCAATCAAAGATGACTCTAAAGAAAATGCCGAACTCTCCGTTAAACTGTGGATTACATTTTTGGCATCTTCTGGTGATAAATTTCCTAATGTATAGAGACAAGTCTTGCCGAGAACATCCTTGTTAACAATTGCCATTGTCTTGAGACGATTACAAGGCAATAAATAATGGATATAATCTTCCCGGATTGACAGAATAACCTTAACAAAACTCATCCTTAAGCATTCAGCGATAAACTCAAAGAAGATTTGCCGTTGCTTCCGTTCTGTGCTAGCAAAGAAAAACTCTTCAAACTGGTCAAAAATTAAAACCGTAAATAAATTCTCCTCTTCATTGCGTTGTAACGCTTCAAGCAGAGTCACAGTGGAATCCGGTGGAGTCGGTAAGCTTATTCCTCGTTGATCAAGTGCCTTAGCTAAGGATTTACCTAACTCCCGACACCAGTCGGTGTAAACTCTTAGGAGAACAGGCAAGCTATCGCGAATACCGATACTGCGACGATTGAGTTCAGGAATTAAACCCGCATTCACCAGAGAACTTTTACCCACACCTGAGGGTCCACAAATCACCGTCAGTTGATGCTGATTGTTACCCATGCGGGCAATCAAATGCTTAACATCCCGTTCTCTTCCTGAAGCGATAATCTCTGGGGCAATTGTTTTTTGTATTCGCGTAACACCAGATTTTGGCTGTCGCTGGGGTTGTAAATTACCAGCACCAATAAATGCCCGAAATCCAAACTGTTGCTCGATGGAACGCTGATATTGTTTAACCTCAAAAGCCTGGAGATAATCTTGTTGCTCAAAATAGAGCGATCGCAATTCCTCAAGAATCTGAATGTAAAGCTGCGGATTGTCCTCTGGATCACCATTTTTTGCCGCTTCTAGTGTCTCCAACGCCTCTTGAATCTGCCCCAGTTGTCGCAAACTTTGTGCCAATACCAGCAGATGTAACCCCCGATACTGCTGTTGTTCACTGGGGAGACGATTGACAATTTCCAGGGCTTTTTCCGACAGTTCCTTCGCCTCAGTCGGTTTGGGCGGCTTCTGTTTGAGTGCGACTTCTGCCAAAAAGCTGTAATCTTGAGCCAATTCTAGGCTCATCCCATACCTTTCGTGCAGTGGTTTGAATTGATTTGTCAGCTTCTGTAATTTGTCCCAATTCTTAAGCTGTCGCAGTACCTTGCCCAATTCATTGCTAAACTTAGCCACTAAATCCTGCCGCTGTGCCTGTTTAAACCGTTCCAGACATTGTTGTAAATAAGGTAAGGCTTCTTCACAGAAAAAACAGTTATCTGAGCGACACAGTTTTCCGGTGCGGGAATAACACAAGCCAATGTGAAACAGTAGCACTCCTTGTCGCTCTAATAAGCAGGGGGTAGGATTATCCTGAGTTGTGGACTCCCAAAAGTCTAGACTGTTTTGGTAATAGGTTAATGCTTGTTCCAGTTGACCGACGACAAACGCATCTCGCCCCTGCACAAATTGCCAGCAAGCTTCGAGTTCTGGTGACAATGGCAGATTATAGCGCTTCAAATCTGCGATCGCACATTTAATTTCTGAGAGATAGCGCCAGCCAAAGATAGCTTCATTGGAGAGGAAGCGATTAGCCCCTGCATTTAGAACTGCTTTAAAAAGTTGCCTCACCCGCTTGTGGAGAATGTCTTGCAACTCTTGCGGCGTAATCGTTAATTCAGTCAGGGTTCCCCAATTTTTTAAATCAGGCGCAATCCGTGTCAGTTGCTGGGAAATGGAATCATTAATCCATATCAATACTGGGAAGGGGCAATGCTGGCGAAACTCCTCTCGCACTGAATTCATTGAACTCAGCAATTGCTTAATCTCCCGCACTGACTCTATGCCTAAAACCATTAAAGCTGAAGGCTGTTCATCTCCTAATTGCTCACGAATTGTAGCGTAGAGCCTAGTTACTGATGGTTCGAGGACAAGGGTTCGCATCTCTGGATAACGTTGACGCAGCCGCCGCACCATCTGTTGTTGTAAGAGTGCATAGTTACAGTGAACCCAAATTAGGGAAAATTCCCCTTCGGACATGGAAATTGCCCACGTTAGATCCTCTAATGACTGCTCGCTAGGGGAAAGATTTTTCCGAGAAGAGTAAGATTCAATCATGACTGTAATTCCTTTGCCTCTGCCAAAATTGGATTAATATCAAACCAGTACCCATCGTCATCTCGGTACTCATAGACAAACAGGCTGCGGATTAGAGTTTTATAGTCTTGAGCGCCTGCTACCTTTTTGTGTTGGGCAACTTGTCGCAGTAATTCCCACTCGGTATCAATAACGGCTAAAACCGCATCATTACGATGTTCTCGAATTACCTCTTCTAGACAGTCGCGACAAATGGGTAATCCTTTTTGTTTTTTAATCGAGTCATTTAATAGCCGCAGTAAATTCCGCACATGACCGCCACTAATTTGACACAAACGATCTAATGTTGCAGGATGATCAAAAACCTCGGTGATCCGATTAAGACGGTCTGGCTCATTCAAATCAGGAAATGCTCTTGCCAGCACCATTTGTCGCAGTCGCTTCATTCCTTCAGCACATTCTGTTCCATCCCGCAATCGCACGGGGATCATCGGTAACACCTGAGGATTGACCAAAAATCGCTCCACTAAAGTACCAAAGTCCTTGGAGAACCGTAACGCCAAGGGCATGGTATAAATAACATGACAATTCAGTTGACGTAACTGTTGACCTCGGTCTACAAATAAATATTCTTGTTGCGGTCGTCCAAAGGGTTTGGGAGTATTACTGATGCGGTCAAGATTATCGACGATTACCACCAATCCCTTTTTCCCTTTTGCTCTCAGCTGTTCCTGTCCCGGTTCTAATAATTCGGAGTTAATTGCCTCTAAAATTCCCTTGGTTTGCGGTTCCAGATAGCTTCTTAACTTATTCCGTAACTCAGGAGACGCCTTCGCCTTGGCTGAAATCTTGCCAATTAAAGGTGCAATTAGGGAAAGTCCTTCCTCAGAGGATAGGCTGACTTTGCCAATTCCGGGAATACCAACATCCACGGAGAACTCTTCTTCAATTTTCCCGGTAATCTTACCCACTCCCAGTACTGAAGCTTCGGCAGATAATTCAATTTCCGTTTGCAACAGTTTACTGACTTGCTGTAGCCTGGTCTTGAGACTGCTTGATTCTTCAAGCTTCAGGGTATCGAGACTATTACTCACCTGGCGAGCGATGGCTAGCAAAATATCGCTAATATCGACATCCTCAAACTCTAGGTCTTGATCAGACACAAAGTAAACTACATGAAACCCGCGATATTCCAACTCTGCTTTTAGGCGTAACAATTCTGTAGATTTGCCACAACCAATATGCCCAGTGAAGAGCTGACAGGTTGGCGTATCCGGTGACCATAAGGTGATATTTTCCCGTAACTCTTCAATCACCTGACCACCACGCACCACAGAAAAATCAATGTAATACTTATAGTCTGCTTCTGCGTTGTTCAAAAACAAGGTTTTGCCAGGATTTGTGGCTTGAAAAAAACTCCGTAAATCCAGCATCATAACAATATCAATTCATTGTAGGAAGGTATTTCAATGTAGGTGTAATACTTTGAAATACCACCTTGTAATTTAACATCACTAATATATAACTTGTCAAGATTTTTATAAAACTATAGTTTTTTTAAGGAATTATTGGGGTTGGTGTTGTCATTGGTTGGGTTGATAGCAGCTTGCAACGGCGTGAGGTACTTTATTTCGTCCTTTATCTGAGGATAGAACGGATGAAGGGAACATGAGTTTCTAATTCATCTTTCTTAAAACCAATGTTGCTGACTTACGGGTTGGTAGTAAAGGATGCAATCGCTTCTGGTCTGCTTTGTGCTAACTACGAATCTGTGTTAAGTCCATGTCATTCTTCTTAAAACTCAGTCATATTACAAAAAAAGTCCGCGCTAGCCTAGCTTGCCGTAGGCTAACGCAGACTGGACTATAAAAGGGGGGGGGCAACCCAGGTTTGGTATAAAATTACACTCCCATGGGGAAGGTTTCGGGTGCTTCACCTCGATCCCATCGAGGCGTGCGTTCTAAGGGTTCGACGGCGCGAGTCTCGTCAAAATGGATAATTGCATCAAACTGTTCCGGTAATCGCGCCTGGAAATAATGGCTGACGCGCTCAGTTTGGGGCAGATAAATCACCCCGATCGCACGTTCTAAACGCGGCTTGTGTAACCCTTGCACGGCGGGGTTTTGCTCCTGTAAGTTCAGCCAAAAGTTCGGCTGTCCGGTTTGATGAAACAAGGCTTCATAACTTTCCGGTAATGCCCGACGCACTTGCTTGCGTTCCGCTGATGCACCCCAGTTGGATGCGGCGGTAACGGTTCCGGTGTAGGTACTAAAGCCAATCAGGAAGGCATCATCCTGGTATTGCTGACGCACCAGTTGACCGACATTTAGTTCCCCCGCCGCGCCCATATCGGTGGCTCTAGCGTCGCCGAGGTGGGAGTTATGTTCCCAAACTACAACCTTCGTGGGTTGACCCTGTTGCTCAAAGTGAGTCACCAATTGGTTCAGGGTTTCCGCCATGTGGCGATCGCGTAAATTCCAGGAGGAAATTCGACCCCGAAACATGGAACGATAGTATTCTTCGGCATTCTTAATCAGTCGGGCATTCTGTTCGGCATAGAAAAACTCATCTTCAGGAATCCGCCCATCCCGTTGGGCATAATCTGCCGCACGGCGTCGTAAATCTACCAGTTGGTCAACCACCTCATTTTCACAGGGTTGATTCATGCCAATGCTGGTTGCATATCCGTAGGTTTGGGTATCTTCACCAAAGTGATCGAAACAGGAGTAACGGTAACGCGCATGGGCGGCGGCTTCTGGATCAATGGTATCCAGATACTTGAGAACGGCTTCGATTGAGGTATAGAGGCTGTAGAGATCTAACCCATAAAACCCGGCTTTCGTGGCATCCTGCGGTAAGGCGTCATTGTACTCTCGCAGCCAACCGACAAAATTTAATACATCGGCATTGCGCCACATCCAAGTGGGGAAGCGTTGGAAATCTGCTAATGCGTCGATACTGTCGGGATCATCACTAACACCTCGAACGTAGCGATTAATCCGATAAGCATCGGGCCAATCGGCTTCAACGGCGACAGCCGTGAATCCCTTTTCTTGGATCAGCCGTTTGGTGATTTCTGCCCGTTGTTGATAAAATTCGTGGGTGCCGTGGGAGGCTTCGCCGATGAGGACAAAACGAGCATCCCCGATTTGATCGAGTAGGGCATTATAGTCTGATGATGTCCCGGAAATAGGATGTGCGGCTTGACGCACAGCATCGGTAAGTTTAGTTTTTGTAGGCATGATAATTTTATAATCTATAACGTCTGAGCAATTGATCGGATTTTGTGGATCACTTATTTGTGGGTTGGGTTGAGGTAGGAAACCCAACGATAGTGAGGCAGGGCGGGTTTTGTTGTTTCGTTATTGGTGGATATCTGAATTGAGTCCCTAAACCCGCCCCTACAATTGTCCCTAAACCCGCCCCTACAATTGTCCCTAAACCCGCCCCTACAATTGTCCCTAAACCCGCCCCTACAATGTCCCTAAACCCTTACAAATGACGAATGACAAATGACGATCCCTTTAATTGTCCCCACCTACTTAAGCTCTAGTCGGTTGTTGACTGGCTGCACGCTCTATCAAGTCACGTACTTCTTGGTCAGTGGTTTGGTCAAATTTGTCGTACCACAGACCGACGGCGTGGAACGGTTGCGGTGTTTCACTACAGATGATTTTGTCTACCTTGACTTTAAACTCCTTGCAGGTTTCTGGCGCAGCAACGGGGACAGCGGCAACGATTTTCTTTGGGTCATGCTGTCGCAAGGCAACGGCAGCGGCGTGCATTGATGCGCCTGTCGCTAAACCGTCATCCACTAAAAGTACGGTGCGATCGCGTAACTCCAGAGGCGGCAGATCCCCTCGGTAAGCCTTTTCCCGCCGTTCTAATTCTTGTTGCTCTTTTGCCGCTACTTGGTCAATCGCTTGCTCGGATACACCCAGCGATCGCACTACGTCCTTGTTTAAAATGCGGGTACCACCACTGGCGATCGCACCCATGGCTAATTCTTCGTGACCCGGTGCGCCTAATTTGCGAACCAGCCACACATCTAGAGGCGCATTGAGTCCTCTCGCTACTTCATACGCCACCGGTACACCCCCACGGGGTAATCCCAAGACAATCACATCGGGGCGGTTGGCATACTCTTTCAGATCGCTGGTGAGTCTTTGACCTGCTTCTTTTCTAGTTTTGAAAAGCATAATTATTCTAGTTTGTAAATTTTAGACAACTAATTTTAGTCAGTGAATTAAGTTGAAACTGTTCCCTGTTTCCTCGTCTTTTAGATTAGATCGCTAGGTGCCATAAATTCGTCAACCTACAGATAGATACCTGAACAACTCAAAACCCTAGCTAATTTCCTTCGCAAGATCCATGTCATTTAAGGAAATTTTTCTTGGCTGTTGCGATCGCGGTTTGATCGGAATCTCGATTATGAACGTTGTCCCTTTCCCTGGGGTGGACAGGCAACTGAGTTGCCCCTGGTGTTTTTCAACGATAATTTGGTAGCAAATGGATAAACCCAAACCTGTACCACTGCCCACGGGTTTTGTTGTAAAAAATGGATCAAAGATTTGCGGTTGCACCTCCTCAGAAATGCCAATTCCATTGTCAGTAATGCGGATGATCACAACGTCGGTCTGCTGGTTTCCATTTTTCGGGGGTGGTTGTTGGTGAGCATCAGCGACTTCGGTGCTGATCCTAATTACTCCAGGTGACGAGTGACTTTCTATGGCATCAAGAGCATTAACAAGTATATTCATAAACACCTGATTCAATTGATTCGCATAACAAGTCACTGGGGGGAGTTGACCATACTCTTTAATCACCTGAATTTCCTGTCGATTTCCAGGGCTTTTGAGTCGATGCTGTAAAATGAACAGGGTACTGTCTATCCCTTGATGAATATCCACCGACTTCAGGTCAGCTTCATCGAGTCGAGAAAAGTTCTTTAGGGAAAGAATAATCTGATGAATCCGCTCTGACCCTTCTTGGATAGAATTGAGCAGTTTATGCCAATCTTCTTGGATAAATTGTAAGTCAATGGCTTCCGCTATATCTTGAATAGATGAAGAGGGATTGGGATAAGTTTCTTGATAGATATTAATCAGCCGCAGCAAATCATTAAAGTATTGACGACCAATGGTAAGATTGCCCACAATAAAAGAAACTGGATTATTAATTTCGTGAGCTATTCCCGCAATCATTTGCCCCAGACTGGACATTTTTGCCGTTTGCACAAGCTGGGATTGGGTGCGTTTTAATTCTTCGAGGGTGCGTTGGAGTTGATGCGCTCGTTCTCGTTCGCGTGCTTCTGATTGTCGTAGGGCGGTTTCGGCTTTTTGGCGTTGGGTGATATCTAAGGCGGTGCCGAAGAGTTTAATTACCCGATGGTGTTGATCAAAAATGGGTTCAATTCTTACCTCAAGATGCCGAACGGTTGTGCGATTTTTCGGTACAATCTGAAAGTCTAATTCGTAGCAGAGTCCTTGCTCAATGGCTTGCTTGACTGTTTCCTCGAATTCCGAGCAGTCATCGGGATGAATGAAGTCTAGGAGTTGTTGATAAGTGGGTTCCGTGTGATTGGGTTCCAGACCAAAAATCCGAAACAGTTCTGCTGACCAAATAATTTGATTCGTGATTACATCAAATTCCCAATTACCAATATGAGCAATCCGTTGAGCTTGAGCCAGATTTTCTTCTGAGAGGCGCAGTTTTTCTTCCGCCTGCTTGCGCGTGGTAATATCAATGCCAAAGGATTGAACTTCTATAACTTGTCCTTGTTCGTCCAGAATGGGTTGATCTTTCCACTTAAACCAATGAAGTTTCCCCTGATGAGAAATCATGATATGTTCCGAGGTTTCTGGACATTCGTGGTTGACAAGCAATTTGACAAAATCACTGATCTGGTCTTCAATAAAATCAGGCAGTAAATCTACATATTTAGTGCCAATCAGTTCTGTTTGAGACTTAGCAAAAAAACGACAGTAAGACTGATTGACAAACGTGAGGGTGGTATCCGGTTTCCAGCGACAGACGAGGACTTGTTCCTGAAATTCTACCAGTTCTCGATAGCGGATTTCGCTTAAACGCAATGCCTCTTGTGCTTGTTGACGTTCTGTGATATCACTGGCTGTACCGGTTATACCGACAACCTGACCCTGGTCATCAACCACGGCGATCGCGTTGAGTAATAATTGAATGGGTTCCCCTGCTTTAGTGAGATGGGTGGTTTCATATTGGAACACCGATTGTCCCTGAAGTAAACGCTCAAAAAGATTGATATCCGCTTCGCGACGTTCCGGTGACAGAAACTCGGTAAACGAATGTCCCAGCATTTCCTCTGGAGAGTAGCCATAAAGGTGGTGTACAATCGGATTAACAAAGGTGTAAGTTCCATCCCGATTAATCGACCAAATCAAGTCTTGTGACGCTTCAACCAGATGGCGATATTTTTTTTCACTCTCACTCAGGGCAATTTCTACCTGCTGGCGTTCCTGAATTTCTTGTTGCAGTTGGATATTTTGTTCGGTTAGCTGCTTTTGTAACCGTTGCAGACGCAGTTGACTCTCCACCCGCGCTAACACTTCTTGCACTTGAAACGGTTTAGTAATGTAATCGACGCCACCGACTTCAAAGGCTTTTACTTTATCAAAGGTTTCATTTAAACCACTTAAAAAAATGACCGGAATGTTCTGGGTTTTCGGAGAGGCTTTCAACTGTTGGCAAACTTGATAGCCGTCCATATCCGGCATGATAATATCCAGTAAAATCAAATCGGGGGGATTGTTAGCAATAGATTTCAGCGCCAGTCTACCAGTGGGAATGATCCGGATTTTGTACCCTTGTGCGCTTAACATCTCGGTTAACAGGTGCAAATTATCCGGGGTATCATCAATCGTTAGTATTGTCCCTTTGTATAGAGGAATTGACTCCAGAGTCATCGTCTTCATCTGTAGGTGGTTTGGTCAAAGCTAATAGGTACTCGAATTGAAATTCATGAGTTAAAGTAGAGAGAGAATTGGCTAAGGATTCATCGCGATCGCGGATGCCCTCGATGAGGCTCAACATCTTATCAAAATCCCCTTCAATTGTGGCTTGATGGAGCGATATTCGCCACTCCCTCGGTAAATCAGCCAAATCCGTTGGCGTCAAGGTAATGGTTATCGGGGATTCGGGAATCTTGGGTAGCATGTCAGACAGCTCAAAATTTGCAGTATCCCGAATGTGAGTAGACTGGCTTTTGGTTAAGTCTAATAGGTTTTCCAGCAGTTCCAGCAAATGCTTACCCGCACTATAGATAATTCCTACATTTTTCTGATCCTCGGATGAGAGAGATTGAGAACGGTGCATCAGTTGAGCAAACCCGAGAATCGCGTGGAGTGGTGTTCTAAATTCATGGTTTAAATTAGCTAAGAAAGCACGTTTAACTTGGTTAGCGGCGGCGGCTTCGTCTTTGACTTGTTGCAGTTGTTCTTCTAACTTGGCATATTGGCAGAGGTTTTGCTGCAATTGCTCATTGATTTGACTTAACTCCTGGGTTCGCTCATCCACTTGTTGACGCAAAAGTTCAACTGTGGCATACATTTCTATGGGGTTCAGCGCTTCTAGGATTGTACTTTGGGTAATGATTCCGGCGAGTCTTCCAGCTTCGTCTACAACCACTAAACGACGAATTTTATGGCGTTTCATCATTTCATTCGCCAACATCATTGAATCATCGATTTTAATCGGAAGCAGTGGGGTACTCATCACGGTTTCCGCCGACGTTATCGCAAAATTAATTCCCATTTTTTGGAACTGAATAATATCGCGTTCTGTAATAATTCCCTGGGGAACAATATCTGCGTTATTTTGGGTTTTAGTAATCACGATGCAGCTTTTTTTATGGGTCAGCATTTGCTGAGTAATTTCTAGGAGAGACGCCATGACAGAATTCTGAATCACCTGAGACGTCATCACATCTGCCACTCGTTTAAACTTTAATAAGTCAGTCGGTTGAACAACCTCTCGAATGGTTTTAGGCGTAATCACTCCAATAATTTCACCCCCTTTATCGATGACAGGTAAATGACGAATATGATGCTGGCGTAGCAGGTAAAGAATGGAAAAAATGCCTTGATCTTGGTCAATAGAAACGGTGATCGGATCAGGCGTCATCACCGATTGAATGCTTAAGTTTTCCAGGGATAGCTGCTGGGCAGCGATGCGGACAAAATCCCGTTCCGTGAAAATACCCACTAACCGTTTTTCTTGGACGACTAATACATAACTACTCTGATGTTCATTGAGCCGATTAATAACCTCCGTTACCCGCATCTGGGGAGTAACGATTAGGGGATGGCGATCAATAGATTTTGATTGCGATAATTGTGCCAAGAGAGGACTGAAAGATGACATTTTTCCGTTTTATTAGGATTTTTAAAGCCAATTAGTTTAATTGTAATCTATATCGTCATTCGTCATACTCACTTCCGAAAAGTCTTAAGTAGAATAGCACTGAAATAAGCATTTGGGGAGCGCAAAAACCATTTATCTATCGTAGGGTGGGCATTGCCCACCAGCCTTAAGTCAGTGACATTCGTCTTAAGTAGAATGTCACTGACTTAAGCTGGGTTCGTAGTAGGCACTTTAGTGCCAGAAGCGCTAAAGCGCTTACTACAAACTCTAAAGTCAGTGCCATTCGTCTTAAGTAAGAGTTTGAGCAAGGAAAAAGTCGCCAAGGGATAAACAAAATAATTGAGTTATACAATTCAAATAGACCAACTATATAACATGTCGCTCAGTCAAGGTAAGTCGTTGGACAAAAGAAAAGGGGAATGCATAAAGTTTTGTAAATCGCCCTCAAACCCTTACTGTTCCCTGTTCCCTAATCTCAACCGTTAACTTTAATTGTGTCTACCCACTTATTAGGTTAGAATTTGTTCACGACTGATTTAGACGAGATCAGGGTTTCACATTTCGTTATCATTTCATGATTCAGACTCCTTACTTACCCAAGGTTCAGTAATATCGAGTAATCGTTCAAACTGAAAATCATGAGCCAAGTAGGTTAGAGTCTTGGCTAAGGTTTTATCCTGATCCTGGATTTTATTGATCAAGCTTAACATCTCCTCAAAATCTCCCTCAAGGGTAGCTTGGTGCAACGAGGCTAACCAATCAGTAGGAAACATAGCCAAATCATCCGATGTTAAGACAACAGTCTCCGTTGGCATAGGCGTTTCTTCTGGTTCATCATAGATAAAGCTGATTCCCAGATGTTGGTTTATGGCTGCAAACAAATCAGATTCGTGAAACGGTTTGGCAATGAAATCCGCGCAACCCACCTCTAAGGCTTTTAACCGTTCTTCTTCTATTACACTAGCACTTAGGGCAATGATGATTGGGGATGTAGAGACGTAGCATGCTACGTCTCTACACTGTCGAATGTGTTGGGTAACAGCGTAGCCATCCATTCTCGGCATTCGCAAATCCATTAAAATTAAATCAGGTTGCCAATTCTGCCAAATCTCAATCGCCTCTTCACCATTACTCGCCGCTTGGAGTTCAAACCCCAAGGGATTCAGCAATTGCATTAATAGTTGACGGTTTTCCCCTTGATCATCCACAATCAAAATTCGATAGTGGGGTTGATTTGGGGCAAGGGCAATGACGCGACGTGAAGTCGTTTGAGGTGTGCTAGAAGTCACCTGGGTTTCCTTTGCCTGAATATCAAACGTAAAGGTTGTTCCCTGGCTAACTTGGCTTTCAACTCTGATTTCCCCACCCATCAGTTGGATAAACTTGCGCGTAATCGGCAATCCTAAACCCGTTCCACTCTGGGATTGAACTCCGCTTTGGCTTTGCACAAACGCTTCAAAAATACTCTCTAATTCATCCGCCGCAATACCGCATCCGGTATCTTTAATTTCAAAATAAAGCGTCATTCGTCCGTCGTCATTTGTCCGTTGTTGAGTAACCGTCACAACCACACTACCGGCTGAGGTAAATTTAACCGCATTACTCACGAGATTAATTAAGACTTGACGTAACTTAATTTCATCAGTTTGGATTGTGGCAGGAACATCCGCCGCCCAGTTAAACCGTAATTGTAACCCTTTCTCATTTACTTTGAGTCGAAACATATCTTCAACTTCACCCAAAAGATGATGCAGGTTAAACGTAGTTTCATTCAACGTAATACGTCCAGCCTCAATTTTGGATAAATCTAAAACTTGGTTAATTAGCGTCAGTAAATGTTCTCCACTATGGTGAATAATCCGTAGATTGTCTTGGTATTGCTGGGGAAGAGTGACACTATTACTCATCAGTTGAGCAAATCCCAAAATGGCATTTAGAGGACTTCGCAATTCATGACTCATATTTGCCAGGAATGTACTTTTTGCCCGATTCGCGGCATCGGCGGCTTCTTTTGCCTCTTGTAAGGCAATTTCAGCTAACTTGCGTTCGGTAATATCGGTATTCGTGCCAATCATGCGGATACCCTTCCCTTGGGCATCTCGGATGGCTTGTCCCCGGACGACAATCCAACGAATTGAACCGTCTTTGTGCATTATCCGATGTTCAACCCGGTACTCTGAGGTTTCTCCGGCTAAATGTGCCTGGGTTGCGGTTAGGAACGTGGACTGATCATCGGGATGAATTAAGATAATCCAATCGTTAAAGTTATTAGCAATTTCTGTCTCATCGTAACCGAGAATTGCCTTAATTATGGGGTCAATATAAAATTTATTCGTCTCTAGATTCCATTCCCAAACCCCTACCTTTGCCGCACGAGTAGCTAACTCATAGCGCTGTTCACTCTCTTGTAAGGCGGCTTCCATCTGTTGGCGTTCGGTGATGTCTGTAGCGGTACCGAGAAGCTGGTTAACCCTACCGTCAGCAGTTCTAGCAAAGGGAGTTTCTCGACCCAAAAGTGTGCGCCATTCTCCATTGGCATCTCTGACGCGGTACTCGATTTCAAAGATTTCTCCATCCGCCGCGTTTTGGACTTGTTGAAAATAGGCAGGTAATCGGGCTAAATCCTCTGGATGAATCAGAGTTGGCAGAACATTTGCACCCATAGCTTGAATTTGTTCTGTAGTATAGCCTAGAAACACTGCCATTTCCCGGTTGGCGTAGATATTGCGTTGTTCATTCAGGTCAAAAATATATAAAAGATTGGGAGAGGCTTCAGCAATTCGTTGCACAAAATGCTGACTTTCTCGTAGTGCAGCTTCGGCTTGTTTGCGTTCAGTAATATCGCGAACAATGCCAATTCTTTCTCCTCCGGGTAATAATGTAACCGAGACTTCATGGGGAAATGTGCTACCATCACGGCGTAAACCTTGAGCTTCGGTGCGGCAATATCCCTGCTCTAACAATAAGGGTATAGATTCCGCCAGCAGCCGTTGATATTCGCTAATATCGTACAGCGTCTGCCAATTTTGACCTAGGAGTTGGGCAGCACTATCATAACCAAAGATTTGGGCGTGCGCCTGGTTAAGACAGACATACTCTCCCCGCTGATTCAAAATTGCAATCCCATCGGTAGCGGCTGACATGGCGGCGGCTTGCAACTGTAAGGTTTTCTCAACCTGTTTGCGATCGCTAATATTAAAGCTAGTACCAATCAGTCGATAAATTCGCGAGTTGCTATCCCGCAGAGGGGTTAAATTGGTAATCCACCAGGTTTCTTTTCCCTGAATCTGTAGGCATTCTTCATAGCTCATTCGTTCTCCCGCTGCAACACAGGCATGATACCGTTGAGACACTGCCTGTGCCGTTTCTGGAGTTAATGCTTCTTGCGGAGTCTTACCGCTTAGTTCTGAGGAGAGAAGACCAGACATCCGTTCATGGGTGGGATTAATACTAACATAACAGAATTCGCCATTTTCGAGAACATCCACGATAAAAACAGCCGTTTCAATCCCGTCATAGATACTGCGTAAAAAGGTTTCTCGTTCTCTGAGGGATTCCTCGGCTTGCTTACGTTCGGTGATATCCTGAACGACAACCATACCCGCCATAATTTCTCCAGCATCATTTTGCACTGCCCGAGTTTGTACCAGATGAATGCAATGGCGATAGGGTATTTCCAGGGTTTTTTCTATCCCCGCCAAAGCATCACGATACAGCGGTTCAACCAGCGCACATTCTGGTTCCGATAAAGCCTCCCAAATTGTTTGTCCTTCTAATACATTCCGACTATATCCTGAACCTGACTTGCCTAAACTTTGACCATCGGCAACCAAATAACGTAAATTATGATCAAACAAGAAAATTGCCCCATTGGGGAAATGTTTTGCCATGGTACGGTACAGTTGTTCACTGTTGCGTAATTCAATTTCTGCTTGCTTGCGATCGCTGATATCAATTACCGTACCAATCACCTGCTTAACAGTACCATCTGAGGTTCTAGCGAATACCGTTTCTCGACCAAATAAGGTATGCCATTTCCCGTGGGAATCCTGCATCCGGTACTCTATCTCTAAAATTTCTCCATCCGCCGCCGTCGCCAGCTTTTGTAACTGTTCTGAGGCGATAGTGACATCATCGGGGTGCAACAAGCTGGAGATAAACGTTTCGCCCATGGCTTGAATTTGTTCGGGTGTATAACCCAGAATTGTGGTAATTTCTTGGTTGCTGTAGATATTCCGATTTTCAATCAGATCATAAATATATAAGCAATAGGGTGAAGCCGCTGCAATTTGTTCAATAAAATGTTTACTTTGGCGCAGTTGTTCCTCGGCTTGTTTTTGAGCGCTACTATCAATACTGACACCCACATAGCCGATGGGATTTCCTTGGTGATCTCGAATTAGGGTATTCGTGGCATAAACTGGAAACGTGCTACCATCTTGGCGTTGAACGGTAAATTCCCCCTCCCAATAACCGTTTTCTTGTACACCCGCTAAAATTTCCTGCGCCAGGGCTTTATCTTGGGGGAGTACGGTAACATCAAGAATGGATTGACCGAGTATGGTTTCGGGATTGAGTTGATAGATACGCTGAGCAAATTGATTGGTGTAGATAATGGTTCCAGCTAAATCGGTGGCAATCACAGCGTTACTGACTTGATCCAGTAGAGAGGCTTGAAAGGCAATTTGGGCTTCCGCTTGTTTGCGATCGCTAATATCGCGGATGATAGAAAGGATCTCCTGGTTACTACAGGGAACAATACGGGCTTCATAATCCCGCCATTGATTCTTGATCTGGAGTTGATAGTCGAGTTGTTGCACTTCACCCGATACCAAGCTTTCCTGATAAGCCGCCCTAATTTTCTGGGCTATGTCTAGGGGGAAAACATCTTCCGGTTTTTTGCCTAAAAAATCCTGGGCTTGGGCGAATGAGGGGATAGTCGGTGCGGGTTTAAAATCGATAAACGTACCATCCGCCTGGGAACAGAAAATCATATCCGGAATCGCCGCCAGTAGCGCCTGATTTCGGGCTTGGCTATGGCGTAATTCTTCGGTTTGTTCCGCCACCTGTTGCTCTAATTTCTGATTATAATCGGCTAGAATCTGCTCAGGCGGCTGACGTTCACTGATATCAACAAACGCCGCGATCGCATGAGTCAGAGTTCCCTGACAATCATAGATAGGGGCGCCCCAAGCTTCGAGGGAAATTGTGCGATCGCGGTGACGGATTTCCATATCATCAACTCGTACCCGTTTCCCTTGTAACGCTTGCCATAGGGGATGGCGATTCCGGGGATAAAATTCATCGGTTCCCGCCTGATAAATCCGATAGGTTTCAATGAATTGATCCGCCGTCACTGACTCAACCCCCCCTTGACCCAAAATTTGCTTACCGATTTGATTTACATAGTCAGGTTTCCCATCAGCTTCTGACACAAAAATACCCACAGGTACAGCATCAAGAATTTGTTTGAGGCGATGTTCACTCTCTTGGAGTTGGGCAATTAATACGGCTTGGTCTCGATTGGCGTGGTTGAATCCTTGATTCATTGCAGTTGCGCTGTTTTTTGAGGCAAGTCTTGGTCTTAATTATAGCGTCGCCGCGTTTCTTAGCCTATTTATTTGCGATTCAGAACCCCGACTTCTTTAAGAAGTCGGGGTTCTCGTCTCGTCTTCAACTTTAATCCTATTTCTGTTTTTTGTCTAACCCCATTTTCCTGGCGGCATCATGGTAGGTTTTCAACGCTTTAGCCCCTACATTACCTGACTGTTTTTCCTTAGGTGATTTTTCCGAATCCTCTGAATCTCCAGCAGCTTTTTTGAGGGCTTCGGTATGAGCAATTCCTTGCTTTGCCCGATCTGATTCAGTCAGTTGAATCGCATGTTTGTCGGGAACAATGCTTGAGCCAAACTTACGGGCATAAACTTGGGTAAATTCTGCACCGATAAACAGAATTTGGGCGGAATAGTAAACCCAAGCCAGAAAAATTACTAATGACCCCGCTGCGCCGTATGTTGAGGCAAAACTTCCTCGCCCTAAATACATGCCAATTAAAGACTTACCAATCGTGAAAAGTATGGCAGTAATACTCGCACCAATCCAGACATCACTCCAGCTAATTTTAACATCCGGTAAAAACTTGTACATCATCGCAAACAATAGCGTAATTACACCCAGGGAAAGCACCCAATTTAACAGTGACCAGAGGAATCCTACTCCAAAAAGTAAATCATTAGCATAATTACTCAACGCCGCTAACGCTGCACTGACAATCAGAGACACTAAGAGTAAAAAGCCAATCCCTAGCACAACCGAAAAAGACAATAACCGTTTCTGTAAAAAACCTTTAACCGGTCGTCCAGGTTTCGGTTGTACTCCCCAAACGGTATTCAAAGCATCTTGCAGTTGAGCGAAGACTCCCGATGCACCAAACAGCAGCACGACAATACTGATAATTGAGGCAATACTGCTAACATTTGGTCGATTCGCATTTTGAATCGCCGTTTCAATTACCTTAGCCCCCTCAGTGCCAACTAGCCCTTGAATTTGCTCGACAATCTCCCCTCGTGCGGCTTCCGGACCAAAAATCGAACCCGCGATCGCGATCGCGATAATCAACAACGGTGCCAAGGAAAACACCGTGTAATAGGCTAAGGCGGCGGCTAACCGTGACGCTTTATCCTCTTGCCATTCTTGAATCGTTTCCTTAAATAGTTCTCCAACAACCTTAAAATTCATCACCAACCACTCCACGCAGGATTTTCGATATCACATTGTTTTCACCATTTATAAAATTTTAAGCGTTGCAGCGCAACCCTCTAAAGTTATAATTTTAGCCTTATACTAGATGCTATCCTCCCTCTCTTCTCACATTCCCAAGCGCTCTGCTCAATCATGGATTTCAGTCAAGAGTTACTCAAGAAACTAGACTCTATCGTCAACAACTGGGTGGAAGTCGTTCGCCAAGACGGGCAACTGGAGAGTAGCCGTGAACTCACCTATAAGGCGGTGCTAGATGGTTTACCCTCAGTGCTGCGGGCGATCGCCAAAATCCTTTCTGACTCAGAAAACGGCGCACATCAAACAATTGTCGAGAAAAGTTTAGAACATGGGGTAATCCGAGCCAAACAAGGCTACGATCCCAGCGAAGTTGCCCGAGAATATCGAATTCTGCGCCAGATTATCTTTGCTCATTTAGAATCGGATCTATTGCAAGGTTCAACCGCTCAGATTTTGCAAGCTACCCGAATCATCGATATGGCACTAGATGAAGTGATTGGTCGTTGTTTCAACAGTTATACTGAAGAACGATTACAGGAGTTAGAAAAACTGCAAAGTCAAGTCAACCTCACCAATCACGAACTGACCCGCTTAGTGGACACTCATCGAGATAATTTAGCCCATTTAGCCCATGATTTGAAAAATCCGCTACAGTCAATTCTCCTATCCTCTGATCTATTTCTACGTCAACATAACACCCAAGACACTGTTATCAGTCTGGATCACATTGAGCGGGTACTCAGAAATGGGCGACAAATTTTACACCTGATCAACGATGCGTTAGAAGTCTCTCGTCATGAGGCGGGACAGGTAACATTGCAGCCAGAGGTAATTGATGTCTGCACGTTGATCGACAATGTGGTCGATACGTTAACACCCTCAGCCAGTGAAAAAGACCTGACAATAACCGTAGATTACGAACTAGCGCCGAAGCAAGTCACGACTGATCCCTTGCGACTCGAACAGATTATCACCAATTTGGTCAGTAATGCGATTCGTTACACGGAAACAGGAAGCATTACCATCACCTGCCTAGTTGAGTGTAATAATCAACCTAATCAAAATGATCATTTTGAGCATTTTGTGATCGTGATTACCGATACCGGGATTGGTATTGCTCCAGAAGACCAAGCTAAAGTTTTTGACCCGTATTTTCGCGGCAGTTCCCGTGCTAAACGTTTACCGGATAGTACCGGATTGGGGCTGGCGATTGTTGGGCGGCTGGTGCAACTTTTGCAAGGAGAAATTCAGCTTGACTCTCAGGTTAATGTTGGCTCAACGTTTAAGGTGACTTTACCGTTAGCCGTTCAAACCCCTGAGAGAACATCAGTGAATGTAACCCCCGTTAACGAAAACAGTAATGGTTAAGTCTGTAGGCACAATAAAAGTTAACGAATGGGAGCATTACAGCGCTTGGCGCTGTAGATCAAAGTCCCCCTATTAGATCCCCCTTCCGTCCCCCTATTAGATCCCCCTTCCGTCCCCCTTAAAAAGGGGGAAACCAGATGTTTGTTGAGGGGTGTTTGCAGAATTTAATCTAGTGAAAATCATTGCCATTAACCTACTGAATACGCTTTCAAGCGATGCTTGATTTTATTGGCGACAACGGCGACAATTACTACTGCAACTGCCAACAAAACGGCTCCTATTTGCAGCCCCGAATCATCCGCCAAAATTGCCAACGCTGCGAAAACAATCGCCACTCCTACACCCAATTGTTCCACCCGCTGCGAGATCTGATAGGCTCGGTTACAAGAGTGACAAAGTTCAGTATGCCAAAATAACGGCTTCACTGACATTGTATTCAACTGACCTTCAGATTCATTTTCCCTATCTTTCGAGGTTAAATAACCGCGATAATAGGGCAAAGACGCCCCAACCCGATCCAGCCATTTGCGATATTCCATAGCAAACGTGTCACAGGTTGGAATAGGGGAATAAACCTGTTTCACAGGTTCTCCTAACCGTTCAACTTCATGTTGTTGTCCTAATAGTATGGAAATATCCTGAGCCAGAATTTTATTCTGTTTTAGATGAGTCCACCATCTGGGCATCAGCTTCACGGGTTGAGTGACAAAATTGCGATAGGTTCGTGATAAAATTCGACATCTTCCTTTGCTCAAGGGGAATAGGTAAAATGCCTGCCCAAAGAACCAGTCTTTATCAGGAATAGAAAAGTAAAAATGAGCTAAACTCGGAGCAATAAAATCAAACTTAATCCAGGTTGAGTTGGGTTCTCTTGTATTCCGCGATTGACCCCGAAACCCGTTTACGGAACTCTCCAGGATTTCCATTTCCAAGGGTTGAGCTTTGGCGCGATCGCCCTGATTCCCATGATGGGTAATATGAATATGTGCTGGATCTAACATGTGTTCAAGCACATAGCTGATATCACAAGGCACTTCCGTGAGTTTGTCAGAATGGACAAATCCGGGCTGATCCAATTGCGGAATGGTGGGAATCGCTTGTTCATCCGCCAATTCAGCCGCACCGGGCCAAATCCAAATCAGTCCTTGGCGTTCGACAACTTTATGCGATCGCACGTTAGCATTCACAGGTATTGTCCCATCAGCCGATAACTGGGGAATATGCAGACATTGACCCTCATGACCAAATTGCCATCCGTGGTACAAGCACTCCAGTTTACCGTCAATAAGCTGTCCATCGGATAGTTTAGCCGCACGATGAGGACAGCGATCGGTTAAACAGATCAGTTCCTCTTGGTGTTTGAATATAACGAACGGTTCATCATACAACGAAAAACCATAGGGGCGATCTTTGGCAAAATCTTGGCGGAAACAGATAGGATACCAACAATTTCTCCAGTTAAATTCCGATTCAAGTTCTGGTTCAGATAGGGGATTCGTTGATTGGGCTGAGTCAGGTTTATGAGGAGCAACGGTCATAGTTAAGACTAAAACGAATTGTTACTTGGCGTGTGGATGAATATTATACAAGGATAGCTCCCCCAGCTCGCCCTACATAAGAAATGGGGTTTGGAGACCAAACCCCTACAACACCATCTCCCTCATTGAGATTTTTCCGCTAACCGTCCAAACCACTCCAGGACAAGGTATGCTGAAGAACTGATAGTCTGATGCGTGCCTTATGCCTGTGCTGAACTCTGCCCCAGCAACCAATTTTCCCCTAACGGCTGTCGTGGGGCAAGAAGCGATTAAATTAGCGCTGCTGTTGGCGGCGGTTGACCCCGGATTAGGAGGAGTCGCGATCGCGGGACGACGGGGAACAGCCAAATCCGTGATGGCACGCGCCCTTCACGTCTTGTTACCCCCCATTGAAGTGGTCAAGGGTTCCATTTCTAATTGTCATCCCCGCTATCCTCAAGAATGGGATGACCAGCTTTTAGCCCAAGGCGTTGAACCTGATACCGTGGAGACGGAAATTATCCCCGCGCCCTTTGTACAAATCCCCCTGGGGACAACTGAAGATCGCCTCTTGGGTTCCGTGGATGTGGAGAAATCAGTCCAACAAGGGGAACCTGTATTTCAACCTGGACTCTTGGCACAGGCACATCGGGGGGTGTTATATATTGATGAAATCAACCTCCTCGATGACCAAATCGCTAACCAACTGTTAAGCGTTCTCACCGACGGGCGCAACCAAGTTGAACGGGAGGGGATGAGTTTTCAGCATCCCTGCAAACCTTTATTAATCGCCACCTATAACCCCGATGAAGGACCCCTACGAGAGCATTTACTGGATAGAATTGCCATAACCCTCTCTGCTGATGGGGTATTGGCACTGGATCAACGAGTGCAAGCCGTAGAACAAGCGATCGCCTACACGACTTCACCTCAAGCCTTTCTCGGTCAATATAACGAAGACATCGATAACCTGAAAACCGAGATCATTCTGGCACGGGAATGGCTCAAAGACGTGCAAATTACATCCGCTCAAATCGCCTATTTGGTTGAAGAAGCCCTGCGCGGTGGCGTTCAAGGGCATCGGGCGGAACTCTTTGCCGTGCGGGTTGCCAAAGCCTCAGCCGCCCTAGATGGGCGTCAAACCATCAGTGCTGACGATTTGAAACGCGCCGTGGAATTGGTGATTGTCCCCCGTTCTACCATCGTCCAGACCCCACCAGAGGAACCGCCGCCACCCCCTCCACCCCCACCGCCCCAGGATGAGTCATCTCAAGATCAAGATGAACCGGAGGATCAGCAGGAGGAAGAAGAGGACAACCAAGAGGAACCGGAACAAGAACCAGAACAAGAACCTCCCAGCATCCCCGAAGAATTCGTCTTTGATACCGAGGGCGTAGTTCTCGACCCCAGTGTTCTCTACTTTGCTCAAATGGCGCAACGACAAGGAAAATCGGGAACGCGCAGCATTATCTTCTCCGAGGATCGGGGGCGCTATGTCAAGCCGATGTTACCCAAAGGTGCCGTCAAACGCATCGCCGTTGATGCCACATTACGGGCGGCTGCACCCTATCAGAAAGCCCGTCGGGAACGCCAGCCGAATCGCAAAGTTATCGTCGAATCGGGAGATATGCGTTCCAAACGCCTCGCCCGGAAAGCTGGGGCGTTGGTAGTATTTCTCGTAGATGCGTCGGGTTCCATGGCACTCAACCGGATGCAATCGGCGAAGGGTGCGGTAATGCAACTACTCACTGAAGCCTATCAAAATCGTGACCAAGTATCCCTAATTCCCTTTCGCGGCGAACAGGCTGAGGTGTTGTTACCGCCTACTCGTTCCATCGCCTTGGCACGGGGGCGATTAGATCGGTTACCCTGTGGTGGCGGTTCCCCCTTGGCACATGGATTAACCCAGGCGGTGCGCGTCGGTACGAATGCCAAAATGTCAGGAGATATCGGTCAAATCGTGATTGTGGCGATTACCGATGGACGAGGGAATATTCCCTTAGCCCGTTCTCTGGGTGAACCCATACCCGAAGGCGAAAAGCCGGATATTAAAGGGGAATTATTGGAGATAGCCGCAAGAATTCGGGCAATGGGGATTCAGTTATTGGTGATTGATACTGAAAACAAGTTTGTCTCCACAGGGTTTGCCAAGGAATTAGCCAAGCAAGCCGGGGGGAAATATTACCATTTACCCAAAGCCACGGATAAAGCTATTGCCTCAATGACGAAGAATGCGATCGCGGATATGAAATCCGGGTAATTGTGCGATCGGGGAGCATCATCATGTAGGGGCACGGCATTGCCCATTGGTGTCAACTTAAGGTAGAAAATCAATGCTGGTAAGGTTTTAAGCTGTGTCTATCTACTGCTCGACATTTCCCCCCTCATCCCCTAACCCCAACTCCGGTCCGTGGGGAGAAGGGGAACCCTCTCCCCGCTCCCCTCTCCCTCACAAGGGTAGGTTTTTTAAGATGGGGGTTTAGGCTAGACTTGGAAGACAGGTAGACCATCACTTCGACTTCGCTCAGCGACCGTAGACAAGGAAGAGTGAGAACGAAAAATAGGGCGTTTCGGCTTTTTCCCGTTAGCTTGACCGAACCAAATTCTGTACGGTTTTCCCCCCTTGTCTTCTTTCCTTCCTTGTCCTCCAAGTCTTGTCCCCACCCTAAGGTAAAAAACCTACACCTGTCAGCTGGGGGAGAGGGGTTGAGCTTAAGTTGACAGGGATGGGCATTGCCGTGCCCTTACCCCATATTACTAACCCCACACCCGACACAAATCCAACACAAAACCCGGTAAGATTTCCTCACCGGATAACTCAGCCGGATTTGATAATATTTCTACTGTTAAACCGACTCGATAAACTTCTACTGTTCTATTTTGGGGATCGATTAACCAACCCAGTTTAGCTCCATTATCCATATATTCCTGCATTTTCTCTTGCAGCGACTTCAGAGTATCCGACTGCGATCGTAACTCCACCACAAAATCCGGGCAAATATTAGCAAAGGTTCCCTTTTGTTCATCAGTAAGTGCATCCCAACTTTCTTGACTAATCCAACAAGCATCCGGGGCACGAGTAGCACCATTGGGTAAAATGAAAGCCGTTGAGGAATCAAACGCCTCGCCCGGTTCATCTGCATTCCGCCACCATATATACAACTCTCCAGAAATACTCCAATTCCGTTTGCCAGTTCGCCAACCTGTGGGTGGATTCACAATTAATTCCCCTTTTGCCGTTCTCTCCAGGTGTAATTCTCTATTGCACTCTGCTAGGGCTGTAAACTGTTCTGGAGTGACATATAGCTTCATGGTTTTTGGTAACTCAAGTAACAGAGTTTCGGTTTCCGGTTTTGCTGGTGTCTGTACCATTTTGACCTTTCCTGTCATAGAGATTAGCGATCTAGGCAGTTAAAAACCCAGTTTCTGATTTAAAACGTGATTATTTATATTATCCATTTGTGTTGGTGCGTTACGCGGGGAACACAATTCATTGGAGTTTCCCCTAAATTATTGCCGAGCTAACGCACGATGGCGGACTGACACAGCTAAAATTGTGAAATAGATTTGGCGGTGAAATTGGGCGCACGCTATGCGCCCCTACAATTCTAATCCACCAATTAAGGTGTGCCACGCCACTACTTGCTACTTGGGCGACTCTTTCCGCATCACCTCCAACCAAGACATTCAGCAATCGTGCGATCGCACCAATTACGGATTACGGACATCAGATACAATTAACTGGCGCGAAGTCTGATCAGTCGGTTTCCTTCTCCTCTTGCTTTTGCCCAGTTTCCGAGGCTTCTTGAACCTGCTTCAGATGAATCGTATTCACCTGATTAATGAAATTCTCGATTGCCTGTTTCAGCTTTTTCTTACGTTGGGATTCATCGGCTATATCATAGCAACGATACGCCTGAGTTACTCCCAATATGAATTTTTCTCGTTCTGCTTCTAACAGTTCAACTGCCGTATTTGCCGAAATCCAATTTTCTTGAAAAGGAAATGACGTTACCACACTGGCAACAATAGAAGCGACCGCTGGAAAGATAACAGGTAACCACTTAAACCAAACCACACCAATATCTAACTTATCAACCAAAACCAGAATTGGTGTAATCCCAGAAAAGACAATCGTTGCCATTTGGAATGTATAATAGATATTTCTCGAAGTCTGGCGACTTTGTTTATAGTCTTCAATCAGTTCTTGGCAATACTGCAAAGCATTTTCTCTGGCTACCGTTATGGGATTGTTACCCGGTTGTTGCTGTTCATCAACGAGATATTGATAAATTTCCGCTCGTTTGGCAACATCAAGCTGAATTTGACGACTTGCTGCTTGAGCTAACTGTTTATCGAGCAAGACAAGGAAAACAAAAAATGAAACTAAAACAGCTATCCAGATAACGATACTTGCTTTATTGTCAACAACAAAGCTAATGATGCTTGTACCAATTAACGCCGCGAGGAACAGGTATTGTCCAATCTTGATCCAGGGAATCGGCACACTGGGTAAGAGTGAACCCTTTTCTCCTGCCTGAGACGGATCAGATGGATTAGTATTGTTGAGAGTGGTCATAATATTGGAGTTGATGATTGTCCATCGTTTTAACTAGATATTATTTCACGCTGGAATCAACTCAGTCAACCCAAAAAACTTGTACTGCTATAAGTCTTCATCTCCTGCCAAAAGCCATGGCGAATCTATTAATTATCGAATCAGGCGGTAAGGTCAAAAAACTTAAATCCATTCTCGGTGCTGGCTGGACAGTTAAAGCCAGTATGGGTCACGTTCGGGAATTAGCCGATGATGGTGAAGATTCTCTGGGGTTTGATTTGGATGGTTCCCACATCCACTGTCGCTATGTTCCCCGGAGTAGTCAAGCTAAGAAAATCTTATCGGAGTTGCGCGGTGCGATTCGCCAAGCTGACCGCATTTACCTGGGGACTGATCCCGATAGAGAAGGGGAAACGATTGGCTGGCATTTGACCCAGGCTTTGCGATTAAAGAATCCGTTACGAGTGACCTATACCGAGATTACCAAAGCCGCCGTCGATCGCGCGATCGCACATCCGAAAACCCTTGATTCTAATTTAGTCGCCGCCGGACGCGCTAGGGATTGTTTGGATAAGTTGGTGGGATATAAGGGGAGTCGATTAGTCTGGCGTTTAAATAACGGCTGCAAGTCCATGGGACGGGTGCAGAGTGCGACACTGCATCTACTGGTGAAGCGAGAACAAGAGATTTTGGCATTTAAACCCCAGGATTATTGGGTCGTCTGGGTTGAGTATCAGGAGGGATTTAAAGCTGTTTATGCGGGTCGAACTTATCCGCAAACGACGCAACGGCGGAATTCGAGGGATAAAAATAAGACTCAACCCGATGATGCAGGTGAGGAGACTCCAGTATCAGAAGGGACACGGGTACTCTCTCAGGAAGACGCGGATCAACTCGTTGCGATCGCACGAACTCATGCTCATTATGTTGTCACAGTCGAGGGAAAAACGGTTAAGCAATCTCCCCCCGCCGCATTTATAACTTCTACGCTTCAGCAATCTGCTGGTGCAAAACTCAAGCTGAATCCAGAAGTGACGATGAAAATTGCCCAAAGTCTCTATGAAGCGGGACATATTACCTACATGCGGACGGATTCGGTGGCGTTGTCTCCAGAGTTTTGTCAGGCGGCGAAACAGTGGCTTTTACAGCATGACCCGGATAATGTACCCGCTAGAGTAGCCGCCCATCGCTCGAAATCCGGGGCGCAAGAAGCCCATGAAGCGATTCGTCCGACTCATGTTGAACGCACACCGGAACAATTATCGGTTCAACTAACCAGGGATGAGGCAAAACTGTATGATTTAATTTGGAATCGCGCGATCGCCACTCAATGTTGTCAAGCTCAATTGTCCAAAACTCGGATTGTCACCCAATCGGGGGATGTATTTTGGGAAGCCAGGGGACAGGTTTTACTTGTACCAGGTTATACTCGCTATTGGCATAATATTGCCGCCGATTCCCAATTACCACGGGTACAGCCAGGACAACCGCTTACCTTAGATAACGCAGGTGCGGATAAGAAACAGACGCAGCCACCCCCCCGCTACAGCGAACCAAAACTGGTGCAGGCGATGGAACGTTCGGGAATTGGTCGTCCTAGCACCTATGCGCCAACGATTAAAACCTTGAAAGCGCGTAATTATGTTCAGTTAAGCAAAGGGAAATTACAGCCAACCCAACTGGGGATGGAACTAGATGCATTTTTGGCACAGGTATTACCCGACCTAATTCAGCCAGAGTTTACCGCTAAGATGGAATCGGATTTAGATGCGATCGCGTCTGGGAAATTGGATTGGGAGTGTTATTTAACCGGGTGGAATCGGGATTATTTTGCTCCGGCGCTCAACTCGGCATTTTCCCAAGTTCCAGAAATAGCCAGTCAAACTCAGTCTACCCCGAAGGGTGAATCGAAACGGCGTCCGAGAACCGAACTCACGGATTATTCCTGTCCTAAATGTCAGCATCGGATGACTAAGGTATTTTCTACCTCTAAGAAGCTAAAAGCGGATCATTTCCTCAGTTGTGATAATCGTGAGGGGGGATGTGGGGCGGTCATGTTTTGGAATGCTAAGGCTGGGGAGTATGAGTTACCGCGTTCGGATCGTCCTGTAACCGCCAAACCCGCCAAGCCAGCCAAATCAGCCAAACCAGCCAAACCAGCTAACTTAACGGAATATATTTGTCCCAAGTGTGGGAAGCCGTTGGAGTTGTATGAATATGAGAAAGAGGGTCAAACGAAGAAGATGCTACGTTGCGCGAATCCCAAGTCTCGCCAGGGGAAATGTAAAAATGTGGCTTATTTTTGGACGAAAAGGGGGACGTTTTGGAGTCCCAAGCTTGGCGAGGTGAAAGGGTGATGGGTGATGGGTGATGGCTATGTTGCTGGCTAGGAGGAGAAGGGATTGTGACGATTGCGGAATTGTCATAACAGTTGAGCAGAGGGCGACCCGAGCAAATTGAGGGGACTGGAGTTGTTAATTAGTGCAAGCGGGTCGCCCCTACATAGTTGATTAGATTTGTGTACTCACTTCAGGGGCCACCAGGATACTTTATCCCGGGTTGCACTGTAGACTTCCTTTAACCCTTCTGGATCAGCAACGCGGACGATATCGCTAGAGGTATCCTTGGCGGTTGGGGAGGCTAATAATCCAACTTGTTGCATTCCCTTGAGTACCTGTTCTACGGTACGATGGTTAAGCTGACTGGCATGAGCAATCACATCCACAGGCAGATCAAATACATAAACACCATTGGCATCCGGTTGATTCCCCAGCGATCGCTCCTGATACACCAAGGCTCGCAACAGCGCCGCAACAGCTTGAGGGGGATAGGTGCTGCAATTGAGTAAATGGTACTGAAACTTCTCCCGCAACTCAAACAGCAAATCGTAGCGATCGCGAAATGTCTGGTTTTCTTTATAAATGGACTCAATCACGTCCAACGGAATCTGGAATACATCTGTAGTTTTATAGGCTTCCACCAAACTCGGAAAGGATCTCGACACCTGTCCATAGCTAAATGCCAAGTTCCTCATCCCAAAACAACCACCGGGATAGCTAATGGATATCACCCGATCTAACGGCGTACTGCGAGTAATCACCGGTCCGCCATTGACAATCACATACAGGAAATCCAAGGAAACGCCGGGACGAAAGGCGGTATAGACGGGACGACTAGAGTAAAGCTTTTCTCCCTTGAGATCTAAGGTTTTCAGATAATCACCCAACCAGTCGGCGTCTAATTCCTTAAATAGGTAATTACTCTGGAGTCGTATTGTCAAGTCAGATTTAGGCTGTTTGACTGCTTTTGCCATCTCTTAATCCGGGTTGCACATATATTACCAGCTTACCCAGCCTGCTTTTAAACTAGAAATTGATTGGAATTCATTTGAAATTCATTTGGCATCTTATCGCTAGTTCTATCGTATTGGCGACCCGCTTCCACAAATAAACAACGGGAGTTCGCTTAATTAACTCGGGTCGCCCTATCTATGCTCAACTTCCGCTGAACATGGTACGTAACCGTCCCGGAAGATTGCGGTGGTCTGAATCTTGATGGCGAAGCAGCTTTAATAACGGTTCTGGTACATTGGTACTGAGATTAATCTGCAACTGGGGACCCGAAAGGGCGAGTTGAATAATAATCTCATCGGAAATTTCCAATTCCGTAATCGGTTGACCATTCTTGTACGTCCCATTGTTGCCAAAATTAATCAGTTTCCATCGGTTCCCCACACACCGCAGTTCCAGATGGTAACGCGAGACAACCGAACTCCGCAGCACAATATGGTTATCCGCACAGCGCCCAATTTTAATAATCGGTTGATCTGTAAAGTGCCATTGTTGAATTGGCACACTATAAGACGGTGATCGCAGTGATACCGTAATAACATTTGGAGCAAGATTTGCCCCAGAAAAAGATTGATGATTCAATTGATGCACCCCTAAAAATCAAAACTTGATAGTTAGTTTAATCATGACATGCCCAAGAGGGATCGCAAAGAGGGATGGTATAGTGCGATTCACTTCTAGGACATGGCTTTTCGGGTAAAGGTGACGAGAAGTCCCAGATATTCCGTGACTTCCCCTGATATCCCGCTAAGAAAGAGAGTTTTACCTAGAGAGTACGCGATCGCAATAGCCATATTGCTGTTGGTTATCACCCTGAAATAGCTTAATCCAGAATTGAGCTAAGAGGCTCAGTCTCACTAATTCGATAGCTGATATCTTCAGTTTACAGAATTTGACCGAGTTTTTCACACCCTGTTATTACGGAGCCAGTCCAAACGCCATTGGAGTGAATTCCCCGATGCTAAAATACCCGTCCAATAATCAAAATTGAAGGAAAATTTTCTCCGCAATTGTAACACAAGCTACAAAATCATCCCTGACTAAGCAGAATGTCGCTATCCTTAGACGCCAGGAAATAAATGATCCTATTGGCTTGCTTCCCTCCCCTCCCAGGGGAGGGCTAGGGAGGGGTCTGACCCCCCAGTTAAATAAAATAAATTAATAATACGCGCCGACAAAACTGTAAATCAACCCAAACAGAACCAGCCACGTCAAAACAGTATACGTCCAATCTCGCTGTCGGATAAACATCATACAGGAAAAAGCAACTCGGAGAATCGGAGTAGCAATGAGAACCAGTAATCCCAGTTGAATAATACCCCGACGGCGACCGGACAAAACCCCTTGGATGACACCAACAGGCGAGCGGAATTCAGCAGGTTCTCCTTGAAACATCCGGTAATTCACCGGTTCAAATCCGTGGCGAATTAAATAAAGAACTCCCCCCACCAAAACGAGACTGCTGGACAAAATTACGCCATAGTTCAGCAGATTAGCAATCCACTGTTCAAGTTGTAGCGGATTAGCGGATTCCGTAGCTGATTCTTGATCATTAACCTGAAAATTACGGGATAAATCCGTTATCTCATATCCGTCTAAACCGTTATCATTTTCGGCGACATCGCCACATTCCTCCTTTCCTGAAACTCCTTTACCCTCTGACTTCTGTCTCACCTTTCGTTCACAGATAGAATTCGCGATCGCAGGTTCTGGTTTCAGCAACTTGAAATTAACTCGATTCATTTTATCCCACCCCGATAAAACTCTGGTAGATCATCTTAAGCGCCATCACTAAAAGTACCAGACTAAAGACGATTCTCAAAATCTCTGTCTTGGCGCCGATAAGAACATTTGCCCCCAATAAAGCACCCGGTAATACCCCCAATATTACAGGCATTGCCAATCCAGGGTCAATGTAACCTCGGGTTAAATAAACCCCGGCTGACGCCGCCGCCGTTACGCCAATCATAAAATTGCTGGTTGTTGTAGAGACTTTAAACGGTAAACCCATGACTTGATCCATGGCTAGCACCTTAAACGCCCCCGAACCGATACCCAGTAACCCCGATAATACGCCCGCAACAATCATCACGCCAAAACCCATGGGAATAGAATTAGCGTGATACATCATCAATCCATCAGGGGTGGGATACGTTCCATTAAGTTTCAGATAAGTAGCTAGGGAATCAGGGGACTCAGGGGTGTCCGGCTTGGGTTGATTTTGCCAGGAAAAGTAGGCAGAATAAATCAGTGCGATCGCTAACACCAATGTCAAGGCTTTAACCGATACATAAGCGGCAATCAAGGCACCCATAATAGCACCGATTGTGGTGGCGACTTCCAGAAACATGCCAATTCGCAAATTAGCATAGCCTTTTTTTAAATAAGAAGAAGCTGCACCGCAAGACGTGGCAATTACTGACACCAAAGACGCACCTACCGCATATCGGATATCTACCCCAAATACCGACACCAAAAAGGGAACAATAACCACACCACCCCCTAAGCCAGTCATCGCGCCTAAAAAACCAGCGGTGAATGAGCCAGCCCAAACCAGTACAGAAAATTCTAAGATATTCATAGGTTATTTGGTGGTTGTTCCAGTAAAATTGTGGGATAGATTTATGGTTAAATCGGGCGCACGCCATGCGCCCCTACAATGCTAATCCACCCAATTAGGTATGCCACGCTACTAGGTTTTTTAAGACGCTTGATAAATCATCGACGTCAACGCTGGAAACGCCTTCACATCCTTGGGTTTAACAAATACCTGCTGACCGGGCTTTAGATTAAGTGTCTTAAATTGTTCGCGACTCAAATGTGCCACAATCGTTTGTTCATCCATAAAGGCTAACTCAACCTGAATTTCCCAGCCCAAATGAATAACCCGTTTGACGATAGCCGGTGACGTAACTCCATTAGCCGAGGTTTGCACCTGAATATCATGGGGACGAACAAACATCTGAGTTTTTATCGCCGTCATATCATTATTTCGGAAAAGATGGGCGGTACTCGGTAACACATTCACTGGACCAATAAAACTCATTACAAACGCATTAGCTGGATGGTCATAAATTTGGTCAGGGGTGCCAATTTGCTCAATTCGTCCTTGATTCATTACCACAATTTCATCCGCTACTTCCATGGCTTCTTCTTGATCATGGGTAACAAAAATACTGGTAACGTGAACCTCTTCATGTAACCGCCGCAACCAAGCCCGAAGTTCTTTCCGCACCTTAGCATCTAAAGCACCAAAAGGTTCATCTAAAAGCAGTACCTGCGGCTGTACCGCCAAAGCCCGCGCCAATGCGACTCGCTGGCGTTGACCCCCCGACAATTGAGATGGATAGCGATCGCCTAATCCTTGCAACTGGACTAACTCCAATAATTCCTCAACCCGTTGCTTGACAAATCGTCGGGGACGCTTACGAATTTCTAGACCAAAGGCAATATTTTGGCGAATGGTTAGATGTTTAAATAAGGCATAATGCTGGAACACAAAACCAATATTACGCCGACTGACATCTAAATGGGTTGTATCCTGACCATTAATTACAATTGACCCACTATCCGGAGGTTCCAATCCAGCAATTGCTCGTAACAGTGTAGACTTCCCGGAACCCGATGGACCCAATAGCGCCACCAAACTTCCTTCTTTTACCGTCAAATTGACTCGATCCAAGGCAACAAAATTACCAAACTGCTTAGAAACCTGTTCAACAATGATGCTCATAATAACTCCTGGAAATAAGTTTTGATCCTTCGCTTCGTTCAAGAACATAATTTTGGGTGTGTAGGGGCGGGTTTTACTACTATCCTTTCTTACCTCACCCTGATGTAACTAAACCCGCCCTGACTAACCTTTGCTGAGAAAACCCTTTGACCAATGACCCCTTAATGATGAACCGGACGGCTTGTATTGCGCTCTAAAATCTCCTTGACAATCAGGGTCACAAATCCTAACAATGCCAAAATTGCCGCTGCACCAAAGGCGGCTTGTGTTTGATAATTTTTATAGGCTTGCTCCACAAAAATAGGTAACGTTTGAGTCCGACCTAAAATGCCACCAGAAACTACAGCAACCGCGCCAAATTCTCCCATCGCTCTCGCATTCGTCAGTAAAATTCCATAGAGTAAACCCCAGCGAATATTTGGTAAAGTGACGCGCCAGAAAATCTGCCAGTCATTCGCCCCCAAGATACGCGCCGCTTCTTCTTGATCTGAACCCATATCTTCCATCACTGGAATAACTTCCCGCGCCACAAACGGTAACGTCACAAAAATCGTCGCCATTGCCATTCCAGGTATGGCAAAAAGAACCTTGATGTCCAAGCTATTGAGTAGCGGCGCAAACCAGCCATTTCGTCCATAAAGTAAGACAATCATTAAACCCGCAACAACTGGAGAAATGGCAAAGGGTAAGTCAAGAATACTAATCAGTAAAGCACGTCCGCGAAACTGATTACGGGCAATTACCCAAGCCGCACAGAGTCCAAACACCGTATTTAAAGGTAACGCGATCGCAGCCATAATCACAGTCATGCGGACAGCGTGTAAGAATTCCCGACTCCCCATCGCGGCGAACAATTCACCAATCCCTTGATGGAAAGCTTCATAGAACACAGCTAAGGCGGGAATGAATAAAACAAGGAACAGATAACCTAACGCGATCGCGATTAACAATTGTGTTTGGGGCTGGGTTTTACGATGATCATTTTTTGTCACCTTAATGTTACCAAACTCGCCCCCCTTTTCCTTAATGGAGACACGATAAAAAAAATTACGCAGCATAACGACGCCCCCATTGTTGTAGTCCGTTAATCACCAGCAGTAACAGTAATGAACCGAGAAGCAAAACAGTACCAATTACAGTGGCTCCCCCATAGTCGTATTGTTCTAACCGTTGAAACACAAGTACTGGCGCAATTAAATCTTGGAAAGGAATACTCGATGAAACAATCACCACAGAACCATATTCTCCAACCGCCCGCGAAAAACCCAGCGCTACCCCCGTCAGAATGGGTGGAACTAGGGGAGGAAGTAAGACTCTGAAAAAGGTTTGATAGCTAGATGCACCCAAAGACCAAGCCGCTTCTTCGATTTCTTTTTCCATCTCTTGTAAAACAGGTTGTAATGTTCTGACAATAAACGGAAGCGAGATAAATACCATTGCCACAAATACACCCAAGCGAGTGAAAGCAATTTTGATGCCAAATGGAGCAAAGAATTGTCCAATCCAACCTTTATCACTGTAAACAGTAGCTAACACTAATCCAGCCACTGAAGTTGGGAGCGCAAAAGGCAAATCGACCGCCGCATCAACGAATTTTTTACCGGGGAAATCATGGCGGACTAAAACCCAAGCCACGAGCGTTCCCATCACACCATTGATCAGGGCGGCGAGTAAAGCGGTAACGAAGGTAACATTGTAAGCCGAGCGAGCCACGTCAGAAGTTGCAATCCGCCAAAACTCTGAGACTCCTAGGCTTAGGGATTTGCTCATCAATGCCGCGATCGGCAGTAATAAAACTAGACTTAGGTAAACGAAAGTGATCGTCCAGGGTATAGAAATGGTGGCAACCTTATTTCGCCCCCAGGTGGTTAAAGATTGAAAGTAATCTGCTGAATTAGTCATGGGAGGTTGAAGATTTATGATATTTCTCCAGGTAAGAAAGGAGTCGGTGGGCTTTAGGGGTTATTCTTTCTATTTGGATTGAGCGAGTTTTGCTTGCATTTTGTCGAAGGCGGCACCATCTTCAAAAAACTTGGCTTGAATTTGCTCCCAGCCGCCCAAATCTTTCGCCGTGAACAGATTTTCGACAGTAGGATATTTACTGGCAAACTCTTTGGCTACGGTTTCATCCACTGGACGGAAGCCGATTTTGGCAAATTCTCGCTGTGCTTCTGGAGTAAATAGAAATTTAACAAAGGCTTCGGCGATTTCGCGAGTTCCATGTTCATCGACATTGGCATCAACAACAGCGACGGGATTATCGATGGAGATGTTGTAGTCCGTGGGAATAATAAAGGGGTGATTATCTCCCTGTTCCCTGGCGAGAAGGACTTCATTTTCATAATTAATTAATACATTGCCCTGACTTTGTTTAAAGAATACATCACTGGCTTCGCGAGCGTCTTTTGGCAAAACGGGGACATTTTTATAGACGCTTTCGACAAAGGTTTCGGCGTCCTTGTCGCTACCCCCGGCTTGGGTAATCACTCCCCATAGCACCATATAATTCCATCTGGCTCCCCCAGAGGTTTTGGGATTGGCGGTAATAACTTTAATGCCATCTTTAGTCAGGTCAGACCATTGAGTCACGTTTACTTTATCATCTCGTGTGACCAGAGCCGCCACGGATTTATGAACGATGGAATCGTTGGGAAATTCTTGTTCCCAACCCGGTTCAATGAGTCCAGCTTTTTCAATCTTTTTCGTATCCAAAGCCAAGGCTAAGGCGACAACATCGGCTTCTAAGCCATCAATGATGGCGCGAGTTTGGGAGCCTGATCCGCCATAACTTTGGTCAAAGGTTACGGTTTGACCGGTCTTGGCTTTCCACTGTTCGACAAACTGGGGAATGATTTGTTCATAGGCTTTCTGGGTTACCGCATAGGAGACTAGGGTTAACTTGACGGGACTGTCGGCGTTAGGGGTGTTACTGGGGGGACGGGAACAGGCTGCGATCGCGCTACTCATGGCTACCCCTGCTAGCACTAGAGCCATGAACCGTTGACGCGATCGCCAGATGTGCTGAGTGGATTGGGTTCTCATACTGTACAACTCCTATAACGAATCCGTATTTTTGCTTTAATTCGCCTACAACTCAATTCTAGTTGCATTTTAAAACATTTGCAATACAAACTTGATTCAATTTTATTGTGAACAGCGGTGAAAACCTTGATTGATAACCTTTTCACAAGCATTGGCAACAGGCGCAACACCAAGACTGGCTTTCGCGATCGCGTAACCTCACCCCCTGTGGCTATCTCTGCGGCGGTGTGCTATTCATTCCCATCATGTAGTGTGGCATTTTGTTTTAAAAAGTATTTTTTTAGGCTAAATTACCCTATTTCCCTGTTTATGTTGTTCCCATTTGGCTGAATTAGTTAGACAATTAATCAAGCAGCAATAGTTCTAAACTCTAAAATCCAAGCTTCAAAATCTAAAAGCTACCCTGATTATCCCCAGGTTTAGAGGTAAAGTATTGACATGATTGTCTACGCAAGGAGATTAGTTATGGTCGCGACTCGCGAAGTGATTATTCCCACAGGGATGGAACTCCTATATGAAAAATATCACTATTGTCCGGGTATTAGAATCGGAAATACAGTTTATGTCTCCGGTCAAGTGGGTCGCGACGAAAACTTACAAGTGGTTGAGGGAATAGAAGAACAATTTATCCAGGCGTTTGAAAATGTCAATAAAGTTCTTTTAACCGCAGGCGTAACCTTTGACAATGTTGTAGAACTTGTGACCTATCATGTCACAATTCCAGCCTCTATTCCAGCTTCGCAACCCCTAATGATTCCCCATTTGCCGCTGTTTATGGAAGTAAAAGATCGGTATTTTATTGAGAAATATCCGACTTGGACAAAAGTAGGTGTCACCGCGTTGTCTGACCCTGGACTCATCGTGGAAATCAAGTGTACAGCGCTGCGATAAAATCTAAGCTGTCAGTCTGAAACAATAGAAGGATGCCAACTAACAATAAGTATGGCAAAGTAGACAGCAAAGCTCAAGACGTGGTGCATTTTAATGAAATTCCGATCCAAACTTGCTGAAAAAGGCTCAATTTCTGCAACAGATCAAACAGTTCCCAGAAGGTTACTACATCCTAACTATCCCTTCTCTACCACTCGTTTCCCGTTTTTTTATGGCTGGATTATTGCGGTGGTTTGCACGATTGGGATCATTATGAGTATTCCGGGTCAAACTGTAGGAGTGAGCGTTTTCACGGATCATTTACTACAGGCGACGGGTGTATCACGTTTGGAATTGAGTAATGCTTACCTGGTGGGAACCTTAACCAGTGGTCTGCTATTACCCATGGGGGGAGTGTTGCTTGACCGCTTTGGCGCACGAGTTATTGTGGTGGGTTCGTCGCTGTGGCTGGGGGGGACACTCTGTTATTTTAGTTTGTGCGATCGCATCGCTATCGTTGTCAATAGTATACTACCCCTTGATCATTCAGTTATTGCCCTAGTGATCCTCGGACTCGGCTTTACCAGCCTGCGCTTTTCCGGTCAAGGAATGCTGACAATGACCAGCCGTACCACCTTAGGCAAATGGTTTGACCGTCGTCGTGGGTTTGTCTCCGGTACAACCGGTGTATTTGTCTCCTTTAGCTTTTCCATTGCACCGTTAATTCTGAGTACCTGGATTAACAGCTTCGGTTGGCGATATACCTGGGTAACAATGGCAGCGATTGTGGGGATTGGCATGGGATTTGTTGGCTGGTTATTCTACCGAGATAATCCAGAAGAATGTGGTCTGATTATGGACGGAGACGCCACAACTCCAGCTACTACCGGAGACACTTTCGGTGAGAACAAGATACGAGATTTTACTCGTTCTCAAGCGCTGCGTACCCGAATTTTCTGGGCAGTCACGTTAACCTTATCTTCTCACGCTTTAGTCGTTACCGGGATTACCTTTCACATCGTTGATATTGGCGCAGAAGCAGGATTATCGCAAATTCAGGCAGTATCTCTGTTCTTACCCATGGCAATTCTCTCCACGATTGTGGGATATTCAATGGGACTAAGCGCCGACCGAGTTTCTTTGAAATATCTATTCTTGTTCATGATTGTGTTTCAAGCTATCGGCTTTACTTGTGCCGCAAACCTGGGTATAGGCTGGTTACGGGGACTGACAATTGTGGGATTAGGTGCAAGTGGCGGCTGTTTTAGCACCTTATCTACTGTAGCTTTACCCAGATTCTTTGGTCGAATGCATTTAGGGGCTATTTCTGGCGTTCAGATGATGAGTATGGTGTGCGCGAGTGCGATCGGACCTTCATTCTTAGCTGTATTTAAGGATCAATTGGGTTCCTATCAACCGGGTCTCTACACTTGTGCTATACTCCCAGTCATGACACTAATTCTGACTCTTTTTTCCCATAATCCACAGCAGTAAAATGACGGCGAATCTAGCCTAATTTTTGGGAACAGAAAACGTTATTATGTCCAGTTAAACGCTGGCTTAATTCGGCATATTCTGTTCCCCATTCCCAGAAAAACTTGGCTTTCCACCACCTGTCCGACAGCGAAAAAAAACCTAATGAACAAAAAGGTCAAGAACTTATTCACATCGATTGGTATCTTCGTCTTTTGGGTTTAAATAGGTCGGCAGAAACATTTGATAGCATAACCCAAAACCAGAATGATACCGAGTTGCGTTCTATCATGTCATGCTGAGCGAAGCGAAGAATCTGGACAGATGCTTCGCTACTGTTCCTTCGCTTCGCTCAGGACTTCGCTCAGCATGACAAATTCTACCTTAGACTGCAACTTGGTATGAGACTCAATTCTAACGGGTATACGGAAGGATGCTTCGCTTTTTTTTTGCCGGGAAGGGAGAGAATTCAAAGCCTCTCTCCTTGCAGGAGAGAGGTTTGGAGAGAGGTTTTCCAGACTCCGTGAAAAGTAAGAAATGCTATCCCCTCATAATCCCAGAATTTCCCAGGATTTTTCGACCACTTCATCGGGGTCAAAGGGCTTAGTCATATACAAATCCGCCCCGACTTGTTGCCCTTTTTCTTTATCAAACTCTTGTCCCTTTGCCGTTAACATAATAATGTAGACATCTTTAATATCCAGATTGTTTTTAACAGCATAACAGACATCAAAACCATTCATTTTCGGCATCATCACATCCAGAAACACTAAATCCGGTTTTTCCAGTTTAATGGTTTCAATTGCCTCTTCCCCATTTTCCGCAATCAGGACTTCTACGCCTTCATCTTCCAATTCCTCTAAAGTTTGTGCCATTAACAGGCGAATATGCGGTTCATCATCAACAATCAAGATTTTCTTGTCCATCTTAATAGATCACTTCAAATACATCGACAGGCTTTTTCTTCCCCTTAACTTGCACAGTGCCAACTTCCTTAAAATCAAACAGATTATAGGTGACATCATAGACACTGCGACACACCAGAATTTGTTCCCCTTTGGCAATAGATTGTAGACGAGAGGCAATATTGACCTTATCCCCAATAGCAGTATAATCCATGTGCTGAGGAGAGCCAACATTTCCCACAATCACTTCCCCTGAACTGATACCAATTCCGGTAATAAAATTTTGGCGAATCCAAGGAACCGGAATGGCTTTGATCCGCTTTTGCATTTCAATTGCTGTTTTAATCGCACCTTGCTCACTGTAAACTAAGCGAGAGGGAGCGCCAAACATTGCCACAATCATATCACCCACAAACTTATTGACAGTTCCGCCATTGCTGAAAATTACATCAACCATGTGGGTAAAATATTCATTCAAGTATTCGACGATTAGTTCCGGAGGTAATTCCTCACATTTCGTGGTAAAATTTCTAATATCTGAAAATAAAATGGCAATATCCCGTTTAGCTGGCTCGAAGGAAAAATCATCTTTTTCTTCCAGGATGGCTTCAACAACTTTAGCCGAGACATAACGTTCGAGATTACTTTTAATCCGCTCTTCTTTGAGTTTTTGTTCATGCAACATTGCATTTTCAATAGCAGATGCTGCTTGGGATGCTAAAGCCGTCAATAACTTTAAATCAGCCGCCGTATAATTAATTGGCTCTTGATGACTAATATTAATCACCCCAATGATACCATCTTTGGTTTGCAGAGGAGCGCAAATCAGAGAGTAAATTTGATTCCGACCTTCGACAAATCGAATATCCGCCTGCACATTATTAATAATTTCGGCTTTACCCGTCAAAATTAAATTCCCAGCGATTCCTCTCCCCAATGCCAAGGGCGCTTTGGGGTCATATTCTTGACCAATAGCAGCGACTAACTCAAACTCACTCGTGTCGGGATTTAATAACATGAGTGAACCACTGGTGGCTTTAATTAATCGCGTGGCTTCATCAATGATTAAGTTGGCAACTTGTTTTAGATCAAGGCAAGCGGTTAACCGTCCTGATATATTATAAAGCATGTTAATCTCTTTATATTTATCCAAGGTTTCCCGCGCCAGCATTTTTTCCTGAATTTCTTTATTGGCAATATAACTCAGGAGGGACGCCAATGATGCGGATTTTTCACCCCCTGTGATCCAACCAATAATATCATCAGCCAGCTTTACCGGATAATGTCCCAGTTCCTTTTGATTTTCTTCACCAAAAAGGAGACGACCCTGGGTATCCTGAATCAGAATCGGTGTCTCCATGACGGCACTCATTTCCTTAATCAGAGATAAAACATCCTTTTTATTCAGCAACTTTTTTAGACTGATGGTTACCATCTGCTTTTTCATTCGCTAATAAGAGAAAAAATACATTTTCCAGCCCCTTTTCAAAGCGCAGGGTTTTCACAATATTATATCGCTCCGACAACTCAGAATTGACAATAATCATATCCGGCTTAACGGAAATAGCTTTTTCTTTAAAATCCTCCCCATCAAAGACCTCAATCACATTATATCCTCTGGTGGTTAGGACATCAGCCAGGGTTTTAACGGTGGATATATTTTCATCAACGACTAATATTTTCTTTTTAGAACTTCCTTGAGCAATTAAAGAATCGATTTCCTGAAGCAATTGTTCTGATTCAAAGGGTTTAGTGATATACTTGTCGATTCCTAATCGATAACCTCGTTCGTGGTCTTCAATAATGGACAAAATAATAATTGGAATGTCCATAGTTGATGGGTCATTTTTTAATACAGCAGCAACATCAAAACCATTCATTTCCGGCATCATCACATCCAGAGTAATTAGATCGGGTCGTTCTTGCTTAACGAGTGCGATCGCTTCTAGACCATCTTTGGCTTCCCGGACTTGATATCCCCGTGACTCGAGTTCTTGTCGCAACAGTTGACGAATTAAGGCTTCATTATCGACAACCAGTACTGTTCTATTGGAAGTCTTTTTCGTGGATGATTTGTCAGGGGTGACCGTTACTTGAAGCTGCTTAACCAATGTGTCCATATCCATCATATTTACTTGGACAGGTAGATTAGTATGAATGGGAAGAGTAAACGAAAATGTACTTCCTTTTTTGAACTCACTTTCGACCCAAATTCTGCCACCATGATGTTCGACAATTTGTTTACATATCGGTAATCCTAGACCGGTTCCTTTCGGTTTATCTGTTAACGTATCCCCAACTTGCTTAAATTTTTCAAAGACTTGAGGCTGATCAGCAGGAGCAATACCCATACCTGTATCAATAACACTAATAATAATTTCACTATGCCTTTGTGTCGCTCGGCAGGTTATTGTTCCTTTTTGAGTAAACTTAACAGCATTGGAAATTAAATTAATCAGAACTTGAATCAGTCTATCTTTATCCCCAGAGATTTCTGGAAGCTCAGTTTCCACCTTTTTAATAAATTGAATGTGTTTAGTCTCAAATAACGAGGATGTCGCCGCGATTGCCCGTTCAATAATCTCGTGAACCAACAACGGCTGCATATTCCAATCAACTTTCCCGGCTTCCATTTTGGCAATATCGAGAACATCATTAATTAAAGCCGTTAACCGTTCTCCTTCCGAGACAATAATAGTGACATTATCTTTGACTTGGCGAACAGTTCGCTGAATTTTCTTGTTGTCGGTTTGGACTTGGGGAAAAATGACATCTTCGAGTTTTTTCTTGATAATTTTGGTAAATCCCAAGACAGAAGTTAGCGGGGTTCTTAATTCGTGAGAAACGGTAGAGATAAAATCCGTTTTCATCTGATCCACTTCTTTTTCAACGGTAATATCTCGAATCAGGATAACTGAACCCAGAAACTCCTCAACTGCACCATCAGCCAAAGCCACCTTATCAATGGCGGTAGCTACAGCTTTACCAATACGTCCCCCCGCTAGATCAATTTCTGCGGTAAAGACTTCCCGGTGATGGTTTTGGGTTTGGGTGACTAATTCCACTAACTCGCTGTTTAATATATCTTGACCCTTTTTATCCGTAATATCCAGTTCTCCTAACCCTAACATCCGGAGGAAAGCGGGATTAAACTGAGATATTTTTCCTTGAGTGTCGGTAACCAGTAAGCCATCAACTAAATTATTAATAATAGCTGTTAAATGAGCGGTTCTTTCTTCAACGCGACCTTCAAGAATTTGATTAATACTTTCAACATGCTGGCGAGTATCTGCTTCAGTTTTCTGTAAGCGTTTGGCTTCCGATTCAGCTTGTTTTAAGAATTGTTCGCGGACGTAGACTTTAACCGCCATTGAATTGAACAGATTTGCCAAACGTCCTAACTCATCTTTGCGAGTATCATCCAGTTGAATATTCAAATCTCCAGCCGCAATTCGTTCCGTTGCTCCCATCAACTCAATTAAGGGATTCGTAACTTGGCGACGCAGGACAAAATAGAGGACTAACAGTTCAAGCACAAGTGCTACAAGTCCTAACCCCAGAATAAAGCCGGCTGTGTCTCGGGCGGGTTTGGCTAAGATAGACTGGGGAAAAACGGTAACTAAATACCAATCCGGTTCATCAATTCTGGCGACAGCTAAGTATTCATTATCTTTAGTATTTTCAATGATGATTTGATTGGGGGTTATGTCTTTGACTAATTGAAAGATACGCTGAAGGTGGGGGTCATCGGATTCAAGAATATTGAATTGCCCCTTTTTTTGTTTAATTTCATCAATTTTATCGGGATGAACAATGAGATGACCATCCCCGCTAAAAAGAATATTATAACCGCCCTCAGTCTGATCCTGAATCATGCGATCCATCAGTTGATTCAGAGTCAAATCATGTCCAATGGTGGCAATATGTTCACCATCTAAATTAACAGGTGTTTTCACAGAGACAATCCAATCTTGAGCCTGCGGATCGTAGTAAAGTCCTGTCCATACCGTATTTGACTCTGCATTGGTTTGGGTTTTAGCACCATAGGCTTTTTTCTCGTTTTGTAGATTAAGTTCAGTCGAAGCTCGTTGCACCCAGGGCGTCCCGGGCCAATAGATAGCGATAATATTGTCGGGGCTAGTAATGTAGGTATTGATAAAACGATGATGCCAAACTGAGCCATAGGTTGTGGTTAGGTTGTAAAAGGTAAGAACTCGCTGTCGAACCTCTGCATCAATGACTAAGTTTTCATCGATATAAACCCCCGCCTGCTCAAGGGTGTCGAACTTTTCCGGAGGCTGATCTTTTGGTCGATTGCGAATTACACCATCAGACCATTCGACAAAGAGTTGATTGAACTTAGTGTAGGAATTATAATTGGGTTCTTTGAGGTTTTTTATTAATTCTTGTTTGAGAAGCGTATGATTATCTACAGCGATAGAGAAGAGAATGCTTTCCCGTTCACCTCGTTCATATACATATTTTTTGACCCGTTCCAATGCCTCAGATTCAAAAAATGACAAGGTGTGAAAATAACTCCACGTCGTTAATACAACAATAACTCCAGCAATCCTTAAGGCTACATTAACCAGGGTTCGCCGTGTGATAGATTGTTGCCCGGAAAAGAGAGGAAAAGCCATTTTAGAGTGGGTGAAGGTTGAATACAGACAGTTCTAACGTTGATGAGATGGGATGCGGGAAGCCAGGGAGCAGGGGTGGAGGGGCGCAGGGGAGATTTTTCCCAATTGTTCGCATAGATTTTATTTTGAATTTTGCAAGACTCCCCAAGTTTTTAATCGACTGAATAAGATTCTGATGTTTATTTAACAACAATTTTGCAACAACGAAGGCTCATGAAATTTTATTAATATCTACATCATCTTGAGCAGATATCCGGATGAGTAATCGGTTCAATCTATTTCACTCTCATCATCGCTAAAAGATGGGTCAGCTAAGACGAATCAATTACGTATTGTCCGTTCCCCGTTCCCTGTTCTCTGTTCCCTGACAACCCCTACGATGAGCTGAACAGAGGACGTGTCCCCCTGTTTTGGGTTAAATTAAGAAATAGAAAATTGGACGAATGACAACGATTGTTGCCGAACTGGGCGCAAGATCACCATGAAACGCTATTTATCCCGCCAAGTCTTACCTGTATTCCTCGCGATCGCAGGAATTATCTCATCTACCAGTATCTCCCATTCCCAGAGTGATTTGCCCTGCTACCTAGAAGACAGCAACGGCAATGTCATTGATCTGGGTCACCTTTGTGGTAGTGGTAACAGTACACCCTCAGTGATTCAAGTTCCCATTAAACGCCGAGTGTCCGGAATTCCGGTCGTTGATGTCCAATTTAATGGCAACAGCCGTTTTGAAATGCTCTTCGATACAGGGGCGTCTGGAATTGCCATTACCCCTCCAATGGCACAAGTTTTAAACGTTGCACCCGAAGGCGTCGTTATCACCTCCACGGCGGGTGGCAAAGTCGAAGTTCCGCGAGGTCGCGTCAATTCTGTCGCCGTCGGCGGTATTGAAGTCACGAATCCGGAGGTGACGATTAATCAACACCTTGATATCGGACTATTAGGACAAGGATTTTTTGGTGTCTATGATGTGACGATTAAGGAAAATGTGATCGAACTTAGATATCGGTAGGGAGAAATGTTGAGCCAAGTAGGGGCGGGTTTAGGGACTTGTGTTTCGCTGTTGATCGTAACGTTGATTCAAAACCCGCCCCCATCAAGTGCGATAATTATTTATTAAATGACCAATGACCAATGATTAATGACCAATGACAAAGGACAAAGGACAAATTACCAATGATGTGGCAATCTTTCTGGAGTCGTCGTGTTTGGATCGCTTTATTCAGCACATTAACCCTACTCAACAGTGCATGTAGTAATAGTGAGGCGGATACGGTTGCAAGTCCTACTCCGACGCAAGCCGCCAGTCCGGTTTCCACCCCTTCCGCTTCTCCCTCGCCCAAACCACAAGCCGCAAAACCCCAACCACCGTCACCCCCTCAATCAGACACCTACGAAGAAGCCATTGATGTGGCGACAAGTGCGGTTACGATTAGTCAATCAGCGGTGAGTCGAGAGGATTGGAATTTAGTGGCGAATCGTTGGCAAGAAGCCATTGAGTTACTAAAAGCTGTACCCGCTTCCAGTCAGCATCACTCAACCGCCCAACAGAAGTTATCTCAATACCAAAACCTGCTGGCGGATGCCAAACAGCGATCCACACCGCCACCGCCGAAACCGAAACAAGGGGATAGTAGTCCCCAGTTTTTCTCAATACCGATTAAAGGAAAAGTTCGGGGTATTCCCATTATCGAAGTTACCTTTAATGGTCAACGGGAATTTGATATGCTGTTTGATACCGGAGCGACGAATACGCTAATCACCCAAACGATCGCGTCCTCACTAAACTTAAAACCGGTTGGGTTTAGTCAGATGAGTGTAGCCGATGGTGCGGTTGTACAAATGCCAGTTACGATCCTGGAATCCATAGAAAGCGATGGTCGCCTGAAACGAGATCTTGAAGTCGCGATCGCACCGCCAGCTATGCCTGTTGGACTCTTGGGACATGACTTTTTTGACGGCTATGACATCACCATCAAAGATAGTGTGATTGAATTTCGCAAACGCTCATAATTTTTTATCCTGATGATTTAATCAGGGCGGGTTTTGTTGTTCATTTATGTCTGAGAAGCTGACTTTAGTTCCTAAACCCGCCCCTACAGATATGCCATGGCACGTCTATGATTTATGCCAAATTCATCTCGATTCATTTCCAGAATTCCTAATTAACCTCTGGGTAAACAAATAAACTTCATCCTGCTGATAACTTAATTGAAACTTAGGTGTATTTTGTAACCGTTCTAACAATTGATTAACCACCTCTGGACTACTTCCCCAACCCGGATGACGCTGATTCAATAGTACATAATCAAATTCCCCTAACTCAGTCGTTTCCGCACCGACGGTTACCAACTTAACCACAGGGCGGTGGGTTAAATGGGGAGCAACTTGGGCAGGAACTAAAACCCCACCTTTAGTTTGAATTTGAGCAATGGCTTCCCTTGTCGCTTGCCAAGTATCAATAGATTCCAAATATCTCGACCAAAAATAACCAAATTTGGCTAACGCTAAAAACGCAACCAATGACCAGATAATCATGCTTCGCGGGTGGCGGAACCATCCCTTTCCGGCAGCTAATGTAGAAATGACGGCTAATAAGAGAAAGGGCAGTGCTGGCAAAGAGTACTGATGAATTAAATCTTTTTGAGGTTGGTAGTCAGTGATTAAGTTTATTATCAAAGTAGGAACTGCACCAACTAAAGGGATTAGATGCTGGGCTGAAAGTCCCCAAATCAGTGGTGAGAACAGCAAAGCCAAATATTCTAGGTTAGGCAAGGTAAAAATTCTTCCCAATACTAACCCCGGTTTAAGAAGCAGATTTTTTGCGATTTCTAGAACCGAGTCTCCTAAGAAAGCATAGCGCCCGACTGCTTCAACACCATTGGGTCTAAAGGAGGGAATAATCACTTGAGTGGCAATCAAAAACCAGGCAATTCCTGCCGCTAACGCCATCCCACCAAACCACCGTTTTTTCTCAAAAACTAACAACCAAAACCCCATGGCGGCTACCGTCAGAGATAAAGCATCCCGACACGCCAAAATCAAAACAATTGCCCCACAAAACCAAATCTTACGATTCAGCCGCGCCGCCAAAACTGCGCCTAAAAAAGCGGGTAAAGCGATAACTTCGGCATGGAAATCAAATAGATTGAGATTAAAAATTAATGGATACAGCAAATAGACAATTGCCATTGCTGTTGCTTGGGACTCCTTTAACCCTGCTTGACGGGCGAGATAAAAGGTGGGTAAAGCACCGACAGCTAACGCAATGGCTTGCACCGCAAACAACCAATGGACATCGGGATGGATTTTGTACAGCAAGGCGAGTCCATAGAGAATCCAATCCGCATGACCGCCCATAAAATGATAACCCCAGAAGGAAACAATGGGGGTTTGTCCCTGGCTAATAAGGTAAGTCGCTTGGTCAAAATAGCCCAAATCAAAAGCAGTGGATTGAAATAGGGCGTGTCGTAAGCTGCTGCATATCAATAGTATTAAAGCACTTACCGCGATCGCAGACCTAACCGTATTAAGAGACCGACTTGTTGCCATACTACTTGCAGGGAGTTAAAATTTACCTCACCACTATTCCCCTAGAAGGGCAGGTTTCGTCAAGTTATCGGACTTAGCGGTAAAACCCGCCCCGATATCTCTACTTCCCGCTTTCCCCAACTCAAAATCCCCGAAATAGGATTAACCCAGTCTGAAATAAACCGATCACTACACCCAAAATCCCGCCTAAATTAACAATCGCTTGTAATTCATTTTTGACAATCACTTTAACGGCAACTTCTAAGGATTCCGGTGATGTACCTCTTACCCGTTCTACAATGAGCTGATCAATCGATAAAATGGGAATAACCTGCGTCACCAATTTTTCTAAATCTTCTTCCAGATAACGCTCCAAAATTAATGCCAGTTCTTGACTAATTAATTCCATTGAGCTGCTCATAATCGCCGACTCTCGCAATCGGTTTAAAATTAATACCGCGACCTTTTCCCAATCAATGGATTGACTTAAACCTTGCAAAAATTCACCGCCCTGCTCTCGGATATAAGTACGTACTGCATCTCGCATGGTTTTGCGTAACTGTCGCACCGTAGACACAGGCAAATTTTGTAGGGATAGAGTTTGCAGCCATATCTGTAGCCGTTCACGGGCACCCAAGGCGGTCAGTAATTCTTTTAGACGCGCATTAGTTTCCTCTTTCTCATCTAAGCAATAAGTTCGCAAACGGGTGAGAGTATTGCGTAGTCCAAATAAATTGGCGACAATCCAATAGGTGCCGCTTGTCTTCTCGCGAAACCCTTCATCAATGATTTGGATATTGCGATCGGTTAAAAAATCAATAATCCCTTGACGTAGCACATCAGGCGGTAATGCCACTTGCAAAATCCACTGGGAAAGCTGTTGCGCTTGTTGCTTATTCAGTTGAAACTCCAGCAAAATTTGGTCAAAAATTTGGTTAAGCTGGGCTTCTAAAAAATTCTCGCGACGGGCTAAAACTTTGAGTAAACGGGGCAATGATTCTCCTAATAAGTCGTGGAGGATAGCCGCAAGAATCTTCGCTGTTTTCTGTTCCTTATCTAACTGGACTTGTTGCAACGTCAGATTGAGCATCCACAGAATTGCCCCACGCACCCGTTCCCGATGCAGTAGACGCCGTGCTAGTCGTTGCATCTCCGACGGGGTTAACAAAGAACCCATGATGGTATCGGATACCCGTTTCGCTAACCGTTCCTGGTTATCGGGAATTAAACCGGGTGTAAACGGTAACCGCCGCTTGCCAATGTAGATGGGGCGGTAGGGACGGAATAGCATTTTAATTGCTAAATCATTAGTGAAATAGCCAATAATTCCCCCCGCGATTGGAGGTAAGAATAGCAGCCACAGGTTCGATAAATTCAAAACAGCAACCGACGTAATACAGAATGGACAATCCAGGATTGGTGGAAAGGGTTGACTTTTGCATTTTATAATCCCCCATCCCTGATCCCCATTGTAGGCTCTACGGTTCAAGGGGCGTTTCATCCCTCGGATAAACACGCCCTCGAACGAAGTGAAGGGTCACGAGGGAGCCTGCACCTTCGCTATTTTGTAAAAAAGCTAAACGACACCCAACACCCCACACCTTGCCAATTCCTCAAGTCGTTTACCCACCCCGTCAAGATGCTACGGTTTCCTGACAACCAAAACGCCCATCATTCCTCCAGCGATGGGATAGTGAGTAGCTTGGCTAAATCCCGCATGGTGGGCAAGTTCAACTTGCTGTTTTCCGTTGGGAAATCGCTCTAAGCTGGGAGTGATGTAGGCATATTCTTGCTCTAAGCCTAAGGATTTGGCACGGGGTACGACGATTGTGTCGAGATACCATTGCTGAAACTGACGTAAGGGGGCGTGTTGAGGACGATGAAAGTCTAGGATAGCCGCCTTTGCCCCCGGTTTGAGGACTCGGTACAGTTCTCGCAAACAACCGGGAATATCGGTAACATTCCGCAAACCATACCCCATGGTGGCACCGTGGAAAAAATTATCCTGGAAGGGTAAATCGAGAGCATCGGCTTCAATCCAGTGAAGGGTTAAGGGAGGATAATGATAAGTTGCCCTAGCTTTTGCGATCGCGAGTAGCCGAGGCGAAAAATCCACCCCATACACTTGACCCGTTTTGCCTACCTCTCGTGCTAGCAGTTCGGCTAAATCGCCACTCCCACAGCATAAATCTAACCCAATCTCACCTGGCTCTAAGTCGCACCACTTCACCGCCATCTTTTTCCAGATCCGATGTTGACCTAAACTTAACCACTGGTTGAGTTGGTCGTAAACTGGGGCGATGCGATCGAATAAATGGCGAATTTCTGATGGGGAATGGTCATTTGTCATTGGTTCGGGAATAGGGAATGGGGGAAGCTGGGGGAGATGAGGGCGGGTTTTGAATAAACTTTATCATCAACCGCGCCACAGAAATCCCTAAACCCGCCCCTACAGATTTAACACTCACAGAAATTCCTAAACCCGCCCCTACAGATTTAACACTCAACGACTGGTTGCGATCGCTAAACCAACCTGCTGGGCGGATAGGTGAATCAGTTTTAGCTCATCTTCACTCAGTTTACGCGCCTGTTGTTGCCATTGGAGGGAGAGTAGAGCTAGAAGTTCGCTGCGGTGGACAATTGGAATCAGCAGGTGGGCTTTAATGCCAATTTTCTGGTAATACTCTGTGGTGTCTTGGGGAGTTGCACCCGGGGCGTTAATCCAGACTTGTAGTTGGCGATTAGCGATCGCGTCTGGCAAGAGGGGATCGGATTCTAGGGGGTTGACAAGGGATTCATCTTGGCTGTGTGTACCTTTTACATCTATCAAATGATCGTCTTCTACCAGTTGCAGGATACAGGTGTCTGTGCCAAAGCTGTCGCTAAATACTTGGGCGATTTGGGGCAAGCTGGTTTCTAGGCTTTCTGACTCTTGAGCCACTTGCACCAGGGTTTCCATGAGTGCCATTTGAGCATGAGCTCGCTGCAACTCCTCGGTGCGTTGCTTCAGGAGTTCGTAGGTTTGAACTGCCCGTTCTACAACTGTTTTGAGTTCGTTTGGGTCCCAGGGCTTGGTAATATAGCGATAGACTTGTCCGGCATTAATGGCTTCTACTAAGTCTTCCACATCCGTAAATCCGGTTAAGATAATCCGCATGGTATCCGGAAACTGGGGGACGGTTTTGCTCAAAAACTCCGTTCCCTTCATTTCTGGCATCCGCTGATCAGAAATAATCACGGCGACTTCTCCCTCATTGGAAAGGATCGAGAGGGCTTGAGCGCCACTTTCAGCCCTGAATACGCTAAAGTGACGGCGGAAGGTGCGGTAGAGGAGATCCAAGTTATCGGGTTCATCATCCACCACAAGCATTTTCGGTTTTTGCGATCGCTCCAAACTCATGAACTGACGAGTGATATTATCAAAATTAGGGTTCACCTTGTCCATAACACTACAACAAACTCCAAGCGAGTAAGTTTGAACTGGCGAGCCACAAGGGTAAGGCTATTTTGGTCTTTCCTGTTGCCCAATAGATGTAAACTGTCTTAACCTTAAGCTTTTTATCTAACCCTAGCTAGTTTTTGCTTAAATCTATTACTATTTAATCACGAGAAATTTTAGACATCTGATAACTCAAAAAATACGGCAAGCTTTTCTTCCCATTATGACTGAAATATCACCTGGAAATCCTCACCATAATCCTCAAGCTAACTCAGAGACAGTAGATGCTGATGCACTAATTCAGTTGCTCAGGCGCAAAGAACGTAACTGGGTAGAGTGGGGGCAAGCGTGTCAACAACTCCAAAGTGCTGGCTATAGTTCCCAAGCCGTTTTTGAACAAACGGGGTTTGAGCCAATCCAACAGAATCAAGTCATTGTAGCATCTCAGGTATACGAAACGTTAGTCAAAGCTGGCGTATCAGAAGCGGTGCGATCGCGCTTTGATCGGACGGGGAGTGATATCCTCTATGAGTTGCGGATTCTCACCCAACCAGAACGAGCCGCCGCCGCTGAGTTTATTGTTGCCAGAAATCTGGATGCAGATGGTGCCCGTGAGGTGGCAAAAGCGATGAAAGAGTTGTCGCGTCGCCGTAGCCTACCGGAAGGATTTTCAGATCACCCAGGTGATGCCGTAGCTTACCAATACTGGAAACTTGCCCAACAACAGCAGAATTTACAAGAGCGATCGCGCTTAGTCGCACGAGGGTTAATGTTTGCTCATAGCCAATCGTCGCGTCAAGAAATTGAGCAATTACTCACAGAACCCTTGGGAGGGAACCGCCGTCGAGCGCCCCGTTTTCCCCTCTATCGCGTGGAAGCGAGTGAACAATTACCGCGACTGATCCCATTGGCGGGTGAGTTTCCGGTAACGACTGCTGAGTTTCAGCAAGTGGAGACGGTGAAGACAAAGGGGGCGTTTCAGATTGTTGATTCTGCCCATCAGCAACAGATTGTCGCCATTCCCGGTTGGCAAATCGTCGCCAAGGCACAAGAGCCTGTGGCAATTTTAAGTAATATTACTCAGCTTCCTAAGCAAGAGAATCAAAAATCAGAAGCGGTGTTGCTAATTGTTGACCGCAAAACACCAGAGTGGGATGCCGATAATTATTATATGGTTGATCAATCGGGGACATTAGCGATCCAGTGGTTTTCGGAACAACCCGATATACCCTTACTGGGACAGCTAATTCTGGTGTTACGTCCCAAGCAAATTCTCGATGAACCGTTGAGTCAGGATCTGTGGCAAATCGACGAATAAGTCATTCCTTGTCCTCCTTGTCTTGTCCCAACCATAAAATAAAAAACCTACACCTGTCAGCTCCCCCCGCTTCCCCCGCTCCCAGACGTGCCATGGCACGTCTCTACATTGCTTCCCCAGCTTCCCCTCGAAGTGATCGGTATCACAGGGCTGCCGGAGGGTTATCACTTTCTGTTTGTAAAATTTGAGGAAAATTAACATAACTTGACTTGAGCGATGTTGCGCGGTAGCTGTCTATGCAATCACCTATTCTTCTTCCGGGCGCTCTCTCGGAACTCTTTGCCCAAGCCACCAGTTCTGGTTACATGACGAAAGCTGACCGCTATGGACTGATGGCAGCGATTTTAGGCGAAGATCTCAGTACAGACGAGAAATGCGTTATCGATCGCCTACTGCGGGCGGTACGGCGAGGACGGCTGCATTTAGCCGATGAACTGTCTGCTGTGCTGACGGATTCCCATGTTTCTTTCTCAGCGATGGTTTTAGCGGGTGGACAAAGTTCTCGCATGGGTCAGGACAAAGCCTTGATTCCTATTCAAGGTATGCCGTTACTGAGACAGGTTTGTACCATTGCCCTTAAATGTACTCGTGAAGTTTTTGTGGTCACTCCTTGGCCCGAACGATATCGAGATATTCTACCGAAAAATTGCCATCTCATCCAAGAAATGCTGCTTTTGGGAGAGGCTCAATCCCATGGTCCTTTGGTCGCATTTGCTCAAGGATTAACTCAAGTGAAACGGGATTGGGTGCTTTTACTTGCCTGTGACTTGCCCCAACTTCAAGTTGAGGTTTTGCACAATTGGGGTAGTCAGTTAACAAATGCTCCCAAAGAGGTGATGGCTGTACTCCCCCGAAGTCCCAAAGGATGGGAACCTCTATGTGGTTTTTACCGACGCCAATGTTTACCCCAATTAATCGATTATATTAATCAGGGAGGACGATCCTTTCAAAAATGGCTGGCGCAGCATCCTGTCCAGGAACTTCCAGTTCGCGATCGCCAGGTTTTATTTAACTGTAATACCCCAGAAGACTTGAAAGTGATCAATTAGCATCTGTCGGGCTGCCTGAGATAAGGGTCGCAGCGACTGCCACGATAGGGTATTCAGTATTTATACGTATTTAGTTGATATCCAAACCATCCACTAAGTATCTACATATCAATTTTTCTGCTGTACTCATAAAGCTCAAGTAACCTCAACTTCCTACTGTTCTCCCCTTTTTCTTAGTTCTATTCTTTTCACCTCAGTACACTACTTATTCATTAATCCTTAACACCGACATACAGTCGTTTGGGGGAATCAAGCGGACTGATGGGTAAACTAACCGTTACTGTAGTACCTTGATTCAGTGTGCTGGCTATGTGAATCTGACCGTGATGATTGTCTACAATAGCTTTAGCGATCGCTAACCCTAATCCAGAACCTGCCGCCGCATCTTTAGTTCTGGCAGGATCGATGCGATAGAAGCGATCAAATATCAGTGGTAATGCGGTTTCGGGAATCCCAATACCATTGTCGCGAACTTGAACTTGAATCCAGGAGGAACCCTGTCGTCCACCTTTACTAGGACGCTTAACCAATTCAAGTTTTACTTGTACCCATCCTTCCTCGTCTTTGTCCGTTTTCGGTGGCGTATATTGCACTGCATTACTGACAAGATTGGTGAATAAACGCGCTAATTGATTCCAGTCGCCCAGAAGGGTAAACACCTCGTCATCTAAGGATTGTAGGGGGGGCTGGGAAGCGCTAAAGCGCTCACTACGAACGGTAAATGCTTCGTCATCTAAGGGGTATAGGGGGGAGCGGGGGGCGGAAGCGCTAAAGCGCTCACTACGAACGGTGCGATCGCGTGCGTCTGATTCCGAGGTAGAATCAACGGATAATTCAGCACTCGTATCGTTAGATTTTAAATCGAAATCCGGAATTTCTGGCAAATGCAGCGACAGAAAAATACCTTTTTGATCGGCAATTAACTGTTGTTCTTCAATCACTTCCATCAGCAACGCATCTAGGGGGACAGGTTGCCATTCGGGTTGTACCATACCACTATCAACCCGCGCCAAAAATAGCAAATCATTCACCAATCGTCCCAAGCGCTGGGTTAATCGTTCTACTACCTTAAGTTGATGGCGTTGCCATTGCGGTTCCATATCGGGATCGGCTAGCGCCACTTGCACGTTGGTTTGAATCGTGGCGATGGGATTTCTTAACTCATGGGAAGCATCAGCAGTAAACTGTTTTAACCGTTGGTAGGAGTCGCGCACGGGTTTCATGGCAAGTTCTGAGAGTAACCAACCAATCGCGGCGGTGGAGAGAATCATTAGGGTTGTTCCCACCGTTAAATCGACGATTAACTGGCGGATGGGTTTGGTGACTTCAAACCAGGGATGACTCACCCGTAAATAGCCTAAAACATAGCGTCCCAGTTCGACTCGCTTGGTGAACTGACGCAACAGGTGATCCGGGGATAGATGGACAGTTTCCGCTGTTTGTCGGGGATGCAGGGGAATATCCAGGGGTTCTGATAGGGTTGACCACAGCAACTCACCCGTGGGACTAAACCATTCTAAGTCAATGTGGTCATCTTCCACCGCTTGGGTATTATCGCGAAAACTGGCTTCTACGTTAATCTGATAAGGAGTAACCGTTCCCTCACTGGGCTGAATCACTAGAGAGCGATCGACAACTTCCACCACATGCTTTAAGGTATCGTCTACCCGTTCAATTAAGGTGCTGCGGACGTACAAGTAAACCCCTGTCGCGAATAGTAATAATAAGACAGCCGTAACTGTTGTATACCAAAGTGCCAGACGGCGACGAGTAGCTTGAAACATTGTATAAGTAGTGGCGTGGCACACCCAATTTGATGAATTAGAATTACGCCCGGAAACCGTAGGGGCGCAAAGACTTGCGCCCGATTCAATGGTAAAATCTCTTCCACAATTTTAGCTTAACTCTTTGAACCCGTTTCAACGGGTTTTAGCTTTTAGCCCCAACTTTAGTTGAGGGCTTAATCAAATAGATATCTAGTGCAAGAAGGCAGAAATAACTGAACAGCTAATATCTCCCCCCGCTTCCCCTGCTCCCTCTGCTCCCCCTGCTTCATCGTATCTACGAAGCTGCTCAAGTATTTTTATGCCCGCTGCACTAGGGGTTTACCGACTAAAAACCGCTGCGATACATTCAGTAGGTTGGCAGCAGCTTGATTGGCTTCTATAATTTTCCCGTTGGTATCCGTTTCTAGGTAAGCATGGGGCAAAAACTGGAATAGGTGTTGATAACGCTGGCGTTCAGCCGCTAATTCTAGTTGCATCGCTGCCGATTGCTCCGCCTGTGCTAGAAGTTCCTCTATTGCCACTTGCAGTTCTTCTGAAGCAATACCGAGTTCTTTAAAGGCTGAGGGTAGTAGGTGGGATTGGTCGTTTGCAGCATTGACACAGTGGTAAAGCCGATCTAAGCGTCCTTGTAATGCCTCAAGTTGCTGCATAAACCGCTTCAAGTCACGGTTAAACGTCCCCGCACTCATTTTCTTGTGTAAATATTCCCCCATAGATAGGTTTTCCGGTGTCTTATGCCGTGTTTGGGAAGGATTAATTGATTTTGCCCTGCAAATACGTCTGTGTTCAGCGTAACAAAGCAACTTCATATAAGTCCCCATCTTTAGACAGACGTAAGAGTCTAGTGGGAATTGATATGCTGCTAGATGTCAGTAAAGTTCAAGGTTTGAGCGTCATCCCGACTGATAAGACATAAGAACCGAGATCTACTGTCATCCCAGCTCGACCCCTATCCGGCTAGGATTAGCAACCTCTCGTCTGACTCATAGCTACTCACTCTCTATTTACAGATAGATATGAATTCTCAAACCACTTCTCGTCAAACAACTTCCGTCTCTCAACCCAGCCAAAGTACATCTAATAGTCACCCAAGTCTCTGCTGTTATATCAATCACACCAGCCCGGTTCAGGTTATCCGGCTTGTGAATCAATCCCATACTAATTGGCAACGGGTTATTTTTCCCGGTGAACGTTTCCTGTTTGAAGCTGACTCTGAATCTAACTTAGAGATTATGCTTAATGAAGCGGTTTCTTCTCTAGTTAATTGTCAAAAATTGCTAGTAAAACTCGAAGCCTGATTCTTTGTCAAGTATTTTTTTGTGTGATTGCCTCAGTAAACCCTAATCCTAAACAAGACGATCAGGATCATGTCGCAGAAAATCATCAATCTAACCTGTCTCCTTGTCATTCAAGAAGTCAAAGATATCTTGGCAACTTATCCAGAGACTCCTTATCAAGAGGCTTTTGCTCAGGCAGAATTATTTAACCAGCTCATAAATCAGGTATTAAGTCAAATTCCAGATCAATCTTATACTATCCTGTACGAATCTGAAAAACTCCCCAAAAACCCTAGACGCTTTTACTCCTCCATAGAAGAGCGAATGATGGTCGAACAACTGATTCATCAGATTATTATTGCTCTACTGGAAACGCAGACAAAAAAAACGTTACCTTCCCCGGCGTCAGAAGATAACCGTTCTGCTAATGCAGCGATGAGTTCCAACAAAAAAGTCTATCGTTGGTTCGGCTATTAAGGCGTTGAGATCAGGATACAGCACAGGACTTAATATTATGTTGGGTTGAATACTTACACGAAGTACCTAGACATAATTTTTGTCTGCTAAACATTCCGGTAGATCCCCGACTTCTGAATCCCATTCATTTAGGTAAGCAAGATTTCAACAAAGAAGTCGGGGATCTGGAGTGTAAGAGTACGATGAAAACGTTGGATGATACAATAGTCGCCAACGCCAAATCATGTCGGTTTTGGCTGAGTCACTTGAGGAGTCTCCCTTCACCTGATGTCCAGACGAACAGCGAACCCGGCTAATGTATTCAATCGAATTCCCGGACGCGCTTATCTGTTGATTGCGATTGTGATTTTCGCATCAGCCAATGCGGTAATCCGGATGTTAACAAATTTGGGAGATCAAAATCTAATTGATGGCAGAAATCCCATCTCGTTCTGTAATATTCTGTTTGCGGGAAATCTTTGTGCCTTAATCGCCCTGATCTTCATCTATGGCAAGCAGTGGAATGTTGAATCCTTAAAACGTCTATCCTGGACAGATTGGCTAGGACTGACGGGGGTGGCAATACTGTCCGGGGCATTAGCTCCGGCTTTAACATTTATGGCACTGGATTTGACCATGGTCAATAATGTGGTCTTGATTGGTCGCATTGAACCGCCCCTGATTCTGGCATTATCCATACTATTGCTAGGAGAACGGGTAAATAAGTGGGTGATAGCGGGTGCGGTGGTTTCGTTCATTGGCGTTTCTCTGACTGTATTACTTCAGACTCCCGCCACGGATATGGTGAATATGGGAAGATTCCAGATTGGCAGAGGGGAATTATTTGCCGCAGGTGGTGCTGTGGCGTTAGCCTTGTCCACGATTATTAGTAAGGTAAAGTTACGCCAGATTCCCTTGGCTATTTTCAGCATCTATCGCATGGCAATGGCAACGTTAGTGTTCTTTGTCGTTGTCTTGATGCTGTTTGAACCCAATCATTTTATGGATGTGTTTTCGCCCTTTCTCTGGCGATGGATGTTGATTTACGGCATGGTGATTGTCGTCGGGGGTCAACTCTGTTGGTTTCGGGGGTTAAAGATAACGGGTGCAGCCGATGTTTCCTTAGCGAGTTCCTTTAGCCCCATTGCTGGAATTTTAGCGGCTTATTTTATTCTGGGGGAAGCGCCTACGATGGCGCAATATATTGGTGGGGCGGTGATTATTGGCGGTATTGTCCTCAATCAAATTGGTGTGTTTCGCAAAATGGCGGAAACGGTTACGCTGCCACCTGGGAATTCCGATAAGGAAGCGGATACAGAGGTGGGCTTTAAAGGGGTTTGAACCACCAGTTATGGACTATTTGAGGTTCATATCATCCCCTTTTGCCACGGCGATTGAAATCGCTGCTACACAAACTTGCGTCCGCCTGCGCGGACTGGGTTATCAGGGGGGTAGTTAACCCGGATTTAGTCGGATAGGATATACCGTAGGGTGGGCACTGCCCACCAGCATACCAGTCAGTACCATTCGTCTTAACTTGAATGGCACTGACTTTAGAGTTTGTAGTCAGCGCTTTAGCGCTTCTGGCACTAAAGTGCCTACTACGAAACCAGCTTAAGTCAGTACCATCCGTCTTACATTTAGGCTATAGGAATAATCAGGAATTTAAATCGATACCTGGGAAATGCTCTCTCCAGCCCTCTATGCCGCTACTACAGCGGTTTTACGGCTATCTCTGAACGTTTGTCAAGTCGTAATACCTGGTTTAAATCCCAATTGACGTAGAGTTGCCGTTTAAGTTTTATTACAATTAGAATAACTACTTTGAACAATTGTTAACTAATTGCTGCCCTACTTCGTGGATGATGTTCATTACCAACCAACTGCCCACCGCAACTCTTGAACTCAAGCCAGCCGTTAACCAGGCGTTTAACGACTTCCAGCGCCTGTCTGTTGAGGATCAGTTAGGGCTGCTTTGGGGAATGTACCAAAACCTAGGTTGTTCTCTAGCGCCAACACCTGCGGGTGCGGCACGGCTATTTTTGACCCAAGGGTTGCTGCATCGGATCAAGCAAATGCCTGCTACTGAACAGTTAGCGGCGATGCAGGACTTATTACAGGAGACAGATAGCCCCATCAGTCGTCAATACGGACTATTCACGTTGAAAACCAAACTGGCGTTTTGGACTCAGCTATTTGATTGGATGTCCACAGGTGAAGTGAGTCCAGTGGCAATAGTTTCTTCGCTTTCTTCCTCAGCTACAACCCTGTTGAGAACGATCGCGTTATTAGATCTGAATGAGCAAATTTCCCTATTCAATGAGATCATTGACCAGATGGGTGTTGCCCCTTTAGCCGCTTAGGAATTTGGCGGTTGGGTATCTATTCAAGTTCAACTTCTAATAGCCCAACTGTTACAGCAGCAAAGGCAAAGGCTACACCCAAAGGCATAGGCGACTGGAAATAAACGGTCAAAATAGCGGCAACAACAGTAACCAACATTGCCCCAATTGACCACCATTTTTCTTCGCCACTCCAGCCTTTTTCCGCTTTAATCCATTTCAAGGCGTCCGTCGGTAGTGGTTCTGGAATTACAGCGCCCGGTGGGAACGCCCAATAGTTATTGCGCTCAATATATAAGTCAGTCCAGCCGTTTTCGTAGCACCATTCGTTTAACCAAGCTTCACAGTAATGTTGCATCGGATTTTGTTAAAATATGTTAAATTAGTCTGCTTTACAGCCTCAATAACATTAGCAAATCTTTTTCCAGACTAAAAGAGGAATAAATACCTAATTCGTTATTGGTCATTGGCTTACGGGGTGACAAGCTAGCTGAAGTGTTGAGCCATCCAGCTTTTAGCCCATTTCTTCTTGTCACAGATAGGGTCAGAGATAGCAGTTTTTTCTGGGGGACTAGCCCCCCAGACCCCCTGCGCAACGCTTCGCTAATCCCATACCTCATCTGGTGGTCTTCATCTGTCAATCAGGACTTCATCTGTCAATCAGGATGTCAATAAGACTTCATCTTTGGAGATATTTATCGCTCAAAGCCTCATTTTCAAAGGTGTAAGACGGCTTGTCACCCTTTCAGCCTTCGTTGTTTGTCAATGAGGGGGTTGGTTGGTGTCTCAGGACAAAATGGTTTGTAATCCTTGCACTAAGCGTTCAATACCCTCGGCGACTGTTTCTTTTTGTAGCGCCCCATAAGCAATTCGCAAATAACAGCCCTCTTCCATACCAAAGGTTGTACCGGGTAACAAGGCGACGCGATGATCGCGAATTAAGCGTTCGACTAACTCGACTGGGTTGACTGAGGTATTAACTTTAAGCCAAAAGTAAAACGCGCCGTCGGCGGGGGCGATCGCACACAACCCATCCAATCGCTGTAACGCCTCTAATATCAACTGTCGCACCGTCGCGATCGCCTGAATGTGCGGCTGGGTATAACTCATTCCCATCTGTAAGGCGGCTAAGGCGACATACTGGGAGACAACCGGAGGACAAATCAGAATTGTATCCTGAATTTTCTTTACCGCCGCCAGCAGATGCTGGGGAATTACCATGTAGCCGATACGCCAACTGGCAAACCCATACGTTTTAGATAGGGAATACAGGGAAATCGTATGGGAGTGACTCTGGGGAAAAGCCGCCGGGGAAACGTGTTTGACGCCGTTATAGGTAAAATACTCATACGCTTCATCACTAATGTGATAAATTCCCCGTTCCCGACAGAGTTCATTTACCGCCTGTAACGCGGCTTTAGAGTAAACCGCCCCAGTAGGATTATTCGGTGAAATCGTCACCACGGCTTTGGTTTTCTCCGTGATGGCGTTGGCGATCGCCTGAGGACGCAGTTGATAATTCTGATCCGTTGCCACAAGTACCGGATGACAACTCGCCATGGTAATAGCCATTTCGTGGTTGAAATAGTAAGGCGTTTGAATAATAATCTCGTCTCCGGGAGAGGTAATGGCGAGAATAGCATTCATAAACGCCATATTTGCCCCTGCGGTGACAACGATACAGTTGTGTTGATTGAGGGTAATCCGGTTATCTGTGTGCAGTTTAGCGGCAATAGTAGATAGTAACGGTGCAATTCCCTGAACCGCCTTGTACTTGTGGTTATCAGGATCAGCCAGAAATTCCGGCAATCGGGCGATCGCCTCTGGTGGGGGAGGGTAATACACAACACCCTGTCCCAAGGAAATCGTACCGGGATGACGGCGAATCAGTTCCCCAACGATGGGAATCACAGGTGACTGAACCGCTTCCATGCGAGACGTTAAGGTAGACATCGGCGACTGATAATCAAATCAATTAAGGGCGCACGTCGTTGGTTCTTGAGTCAATTTAATCTCAAAACTTCACTTACCCTTTAGATCCCCCTAAATCCCCCTTTTTAAGGGGGACTTTGAATAATCTATGGTTCTCCCCACGCAAAAAAAGCTCTCGCATCCTTTAGTCTCCCCCATGGAATCAAAAGCGAAGCATCCTTTGGCTTCCCCGTGCCAAAAAAGCGAAGCATCCTCTGGCTTCCCCCATGGAACAAAAAGAGAAGCAACATCTGCTTTCCCCCATGGAACAAAAAGCGAAGCATCCGCTGTCTTCCCCCTTTTTATGGGGGACGGCAGCGGGATCAAATAGGCGGACGGAAGCGCGATCTAAAAGGGAAGTGGGGGATAACTGATTGCTAGACCGACGTTCTAGGCTTCACTAACGCTACCACTTCCTTCATAGTTTATGCCCTGGGTGAAAATTCACTAGAGTTTCATCAAG
>NZ_JAVJNP010000104.1:0-51579 GCF_040217205.1 Coleofasciculus sp. A1-SPW-01
CGGCTTGCTCGAATATTCACTGCCTTCTGTATCGGAGAGAAATTCAATGACAATTCCTGGAATATCCCCTTGCAGGTGTGGCGTATAACTGCGGCGGACAATCTCTTGGGATACATTAATCCGAGGTACATACATCCAATCAGGAGCTTCTACAACCATCTTGCCATCTAACCGAGCGCAGACACCGTAATTTGTGGCGACGAGCATCGTTTCTTGCAATCGCCCGGTTTGTTCTAAACTGTCGCTGAGTGCGGCGGCTAATGTCGGCTGATCAATATTGTCCACAGGATCATCAGGTAAGGGAAAATCATCGGGTAGCTTCTCCCAGGTAATTTTCGGCTGAGTTGTTACCGTCGTCATCAGGTATCATCTCCCTGCATTCATTATGATTAATCAGATTCAACCTGCGATCGCGCTTTCGATTCATTATTATAACGCTCTCCCGAATCTTCTAAGAATTGTCCATGTTCTGGGTTCCCTCTCTCTTTGAAAGTTGTGAATTATCCAGACGCGATCGCTAATCTCCTGTAAGAGCGTATATGTTTCATGGGTTACGCGATCGCTATGTCCCCTTCTTCTCCGCCAGAACCCCCATCTCCTCTCGATTTGGATGAGTGGATTGCGATTCTTGTGACATTGACAACGATTGGCGGTATTTTCTATTGGGCGATGGGTAAAGAACAAAAGCAGCAAATTCTGCAAGATTTGGGGTTTTCTCCGCCTTCGCCTCAACCTGACTCCACGCCGGAATCTCCGCCACCCACTAAACCCACGCCGACGACTCCTGAGTTATCGGAGTCTGAGAGAATATCTCGCCAGGAGGCTGAGGTAAAGGGAAACAGGGATGCAGGAAAGCAAGGGAGAATGAAAGCTGATTCAACACCTCCAACACATCAGGAACCCTCATCTCCAACGCCAACTACACCCACTCCCTCAGTAGAATTTTCAGATGTACCCGATGAATTTTGGGCAAAAAATGCGATCGCAGCGTTGGCGAAACAGAATATTGTGGTGGGTTTCCCTGAGGGTGAGTTTAAACCGCAGCGATTTGCTACCCGTGGCGAGTTAGCGGTGATGTTACAGCAGGTATTTAAGCCCAAATCCAAGCAACGTGCGATCGCATTTAAGGATTTACCGCCAAATTACTGGGGTGATGCAGCAATTAAGGCGGTGGCTAAAGCGGGAATTATTATTGGATACCCGGATCATAAATTTCGTCCCAATCAACCCATTACCCGTGCAGAAGCCTTAGTGGTTTTGGCTAAAGCCCTGAACCTGAAACCCCCATCCGAACCCAGTAAAACTTTACAAAAGTACGCAGATAGTAACAAAATACCCGATTACGCGATCGCCAACGTTGCGGCGGCGGTAAAAGCGGGTTTAGTCACTGGCTATCCTCGAGGAAATTTGCTCAATCCCAATAAACCAGCTACCCGTGCTGAACTTGCGGCGATGCTTCATCAAGCGAAATTTTTAACAGTTTCTATCCGTTGATCCGTACTGTAGGGGCACCATCCTTGCGCCCTGCATTTGAGGATGCTTCGCTTTTTTGGCAGGGGGGAACGAGGGGGGTCGGGAGAAGGGGTTAGGGGATGAGGGTGAAAAGCTTGCCAGTCGTGCTTTTGGCGCTTAAGTTGACACCAATGGCACGCTGTGCGCCCCTACGGGAAAATTTTGGCGTCTGTCTAATGTATCGAAATCCTGGTGTATTCGATTGACTGATCCCAAAAAGTTACAATATTTCACATTGATGCTCAAGTAATTTCAGCCACTTATGGTATTTTGGGTAAGTCTGATTATTCCACAGGGGTACAACAATAGAGATAGAATATGTCATCGATATTTTCCGAAAAATGAAGCATAATAAAATCTCGTCGTTGAACCACAATAACAACATAGAAAACTGGGAAAATCTAGTTAAGCAAGTTGTATCACAACAGGCTTGGCTTGCCAGTGCCTCTTGCCAAGAACTGTCTAGTATTCAAGAAGCAACATCGGCTGTGCGAGTCGCTGCCTATTGGTATCATTTCAGTGTTTTTGCCGCCGATTTTCTCTGTTTAGCCCTATCCTTGCTGCAAAATCATCGGAATCGCAGCTATGTCGCCCAAACCGTTAATGAAGAATTGGGGAATGGAGTGCCAGATCAGGTTCACTCGGTTCTACTGCTAGAGGCATATAAGAAAGCGGGTATGGATAAAAACGACATACTGGCTTATCCAACAATTGAACTGGATCAAGTTCTGGAACCCTTTAGACAACGACTACTCGAAGCCAAGAATGACTATGAGATTGCCGGATTTTTTCTCGGTTTCGAGCTTTTGGCGGAACACAATATCTCTCATGTATTTGAATGTTTGCAGCCTGATCAGTGTAGTCGGGAAGAATTACGACAGACTGCCTATTTCCAAGAACATTTCCAAGTTGAGCCGGAACACATTAAACGGGCGATAACTATGGGGATGAATTCCTGCTCTGACGAGCATCAGATTAAATCAATGCTTGACACCTTTCATCACAGCATTGCCTTCTGGAATCGTTTCTGGCAAGTCGTACACCAGGATGTTCTAGAGTCAAATAGTTTTCAACTAAAACCAACAGTAACCAGTTCCCGTGAGCCGGTACTCGCCACAACCTAAACACCTGGTAATGGAATTCAATTATGGATCTGGGATTAAAGAATCGGGTAGCCTTAGTTTGTGCCAGTAGCCAAGGATTAGGAAAAGCGATCGCGAAATCTCTAGCTCAAGAAGGAGCAATTGTCGCTCTATGCAGTCGCAACCCGAAAACCCTGGAAGACACTCGTCAAACCTTAGCCGCTGAAACTCAGGGCAAGATTATCGGTGTCGTTGCCGATTTGAGTGTGAAGTCGGATATAGAACGACTTCTGGAAACCGTACAAACTCAACTCGGTGCCATCAATATCTTGGTGAATAATACGGGCAACCCACCCGCTGGTTATCTTTCCCAATTAAAGGATTCCGATTGGGATAATGCCTATCAGCTTGTACTAATGAGTGCCATTCGACTCATAAAAGGGGTGGTACCCAGTATGAGCGATCGCGGTTGGGGGCGCATCATTAATATTGCCACCAGCGCCGTCGAACAACCCAGAGGCGATCTGTTGATTTCCACAACCTTCCGAGCCGGATTAGCCGCTTTTAGTCGTGCGATCGCGGCAGAGTTGGCGGAACATAATGTGCTAATTCATACCGTTTGTCCGGGAGTAATTGCCACAGGTGCGATGTTGAACCTAGCCGAAAACATGGCGGCGGCGACAGAAATTTCGGTGGAAACTGCTAGAGATCAATTAGCATTTGGTGTTCCCATGGCACGGATGGGAACACCGGCAGAAGTCGCCGCTTTAGTGACGTGTTTGGCATCCGATCAACTCAGTTACATGACAGGACAAACCATTACCATCGATGGCGGAAAACTAACCGTTTCCCTCAAAAGTGCCTATGCAGAAGCTTCCCGAAACCTTTCTCAGGAATAACCTGTGACGTTTAATCAAAAACCATGAATCTGACGCAACAATCACCCCTCTCAAATTCAATCCTTGAGTCAAACCAACCCCTGATCACCTCTCGCCCCCTCTCTGTCGAGCAGGTAAACCAGTATCACGAAGATGGGTTTATTATCATCCCTCAATTTTTTGAGTCAGAGGAGATAGAGCCTTTACAACGATTACTCGAAAACGATCCAGATCTTAACGGTTACTGGACACAAAGAAATACCAATAAACAGGGTGATAACTTTCGGGTTTCGGTTTGGACAGAACTGGGAAACACCCTATTCGGCGTAATTCCTCGAATCGCTCGCATGGTTGATGCCACCGAAGCCTTACTCGGCGAACCCTGTTACCATTGGCACTCAAAAATTGTCAAAGTTCAGCCCGGAAACAGTGGTTTAGCATGGCATCAAGACTACGATCATTGGTATCAAGATGGCTGTCTGTTTCCCCAACTCCTCACTTGTACCATTGCCCTCAGCCCCACCAATAAAGATAATGGCTGTTTGCAAGTGATCAAGAAATCTCATTTACTGGGTCGGATTAATCATATAATCGTAGAAGATAAAGGATACCAGAATATTCCAGAATCCAAGCGATTAGCCAAAATATTGGAAAAATTTGAGGTAGTGTACTGCGAAATAGAACCCGGAGACGCTATATTTTTTCACGCCAACACCCTCCATGGTTCCGGTTTCAATGCTTCTGATACATCTCGTCTGTTAATGCACTGTTCTTATAACGCCGTTAATAATGTCCCCTTTATTCAAGAAGGGCAAGATCATCATCAATACCGCCCCCTAATTAAACTGCCGGATTCGATTATTAAAGAGGGTGGCTACGACTCAGTATGGCAGCAGCATGAATTCCACCCCAGCGAAACTGAGAATAGTTTAGGCAAAGGCGTATTTTATCGCCAAGCTTGGACATCATAAGTTGTAGAGACGTTGCATGCAACGTCTCTACTTAATTGCAGTCAAGGAAAGAACCCATGAATTGGAAAATAGGCAATGTTTCCATTACCCCAGTAATTGAACTCGATTTATCAGTAGACGAATCATTTAGCCTCCCCGATGCGACACCAGAAAACTTAGCCCCCGACTTCGACTGGCTCCAACCCCATTTTGTTGAGCCAGACGGTAAGCTCAAATTTAGAGTTCAGGCACTGCTGGTTGAATCATCAGGGCATAAAATTATCATTGATACCTGTGTGGGGAATGATAAACAACGCTCAGAGCCAGTCTTTAACCAACTCAATCAACCCTTTCTTGAAGATATAGCCAAATCAGGTTTTCAGCGTGAACAAGTGGATATCGTCGTCTGTACCCACTTGCACTATGATCATATCGGTTGGAATACGATGAACGTGAACGGGGAATGGATACCCACATTTCCCAATGCTCGCTATCTAATTACCCAGCCTGAATTTGACTATTGTCGGAATCAAAAGGACGATTTCTGGGCAAAAGCCTTTGGGGATTCTGTCGCACCCATCTTTGCTGCCGGATTGGTAGACTTAGTGGATTCTAATTATCAAATTACCCCAGAATTGCAACTAATCCCAACACCCGGTCATACTCCTGGACATTCTAGCGTCGCCATTTCCTCCCAAGGACAGAACGTTATGATTACAGGAGATATTATGCACCATCCCTGTCAATGTATGCACCCAGAATGGGAATGTGTTGCCGATACCTTTCCCCAGCAAGCCGAGACAACTCGACGAGAATTTCTCAACCATGTCAGCGACACAGATATTCTCGTCATTGGTACTCATTGGAGCGCTGCCAAACCTGTTAGAATTAGGCAACATAAAACAGCGTGGAAAGTACAAATTGATTAAGGCTTACGTAGGGTGCGTTAGCGAAGCGTAACGCACCGTGAACCGATGGTGTAGCTGTGTAATTGGCGCGTTTGGTTGTAGGGGCGGGTTTCACAGATAACTTATCACTACACACCGATAAATTGACTAAACCCGCCCCTACCAATTAATCTGAAAACTTCAACAAATCAACCAATTAAATGGAACACGGTACAGGAATCAAAGAGCTAGAACTTCTCAATATTGAATGGCAACTAGATCACCATTTTGCCAAAAAACAACATCGCCAACAAATCGTTAATGATTTGCAGCTAAAACCAGGAGATTGGGTGCTAGACTTAGGCTGTGGGGCTGGGCTTTGGTCTTCTATGTTTGCCGAAAAAGTCAAACCCAATGGGCGAGTCATTGGTGTAGATATCGACTCACGCTGGATTGAGTATGGGGAGCAAAATCTAGAGCAGAACCCACTCAAAGACATGATTGAATATCGCGTTGACGATTTAAGGAATCTCTCCTTTGCCCCGGAAACCTTTGATTTAGTGTTTATCAGCGGTTGTTCCCCGTATTTAGCCGATATTCACGCCGTCTTAGCCCAGCAAAAACAAATCACAAAAAAATGCGGCAGAATTGCCGATCGCAGCTGGGATGATGGTATGTTTATTGTGCATCCGATTAGCCCTTATTTATCGGGCAAAGTTATGTTAGCCGTTGCCCAAGCCTTTGAAGAAAGAACCCCAGAACACTATTTTGATAACTATTTTGGGCGAAAATCCCATAGTATTTTTCGACAGACTGGATTTGCCGACATTTCTACTACATCCTATGCCCTACAGCTACTGCCGCCGCTCTCGCCCGCTGCCAAGCATTACATCACAGGAAATGCCCAACTGTATACAAAAATTGCCGCCCCCTATCTTTCCCAGGCAGAGCTAAATCAATGGAGTGGATATTTTGACCCCCATTCTGACACCTATATCCTCGATCGCGATGATTTCTATTACGGTATGTTGGAAGTCTTAACCGTCGGCACGGTTTAAATTAAATCCGTTGCTCGCCATAAACCTAACCCGGTTAGATTGTGTAAACTCCCCCGGAATCCTCACAAATGACAAATGACAAAGGACAAATGACCACACCAAGCCTAGATTATACTATCACCCATCGTTTTCCCGGTGTTGAGATTAGCGATCGCGAATGGGAAACCCTGATTGAGCTTGCCAGTTGGCAATGCATCCCGGAATTCCCTCGCCGTGGCAGAATGGCATGGCATAAATTGGCACAGCCAGCGTCTTTAGTTGCCAATCCCGACTATCAACTCACAGCCGCCAAACTAAAAGGAGTAGGCGCTTGGAATCCCCCCGATACCAGTCGTCATCGAGATCCACTCTTGGATTCCTTTACCGAAACTCCCATTCCCCCCACCACGAAACCCCTAGAAAGTTTTGCCACCTATCCCCATTTCGGCTTCAACTCAGAAGGAGACTACACCTTTGTTTATAGTGATCCGGCTCCCGTTGGTGGGATTCTCCACAGTCGCGCTCTCCTGGAGTATCGTAGTGCCGAAATTCTAGTGGAAAACGGTGTACCCACAATTGTTCCCCTAGCCGTGATTCAGTATGGAGATAATTATCGATTTCTGGGTAAACCTATGGGTGCAGTTATTTCTCTAGTACCCGATACAGCACCTTATCGGTTATCCCAAGTGCAGTTTGGTAGCGCTACTCAACGGGGTACGAATCCTGGTGCTGATGATTATTATGACCGCATTCGTAAATCTTTAGGGATTGAAGGTGATCCAACTCATGAAACCACTCGGTTAGAAACCATTAATCGTCTTGCCCGAAAAATTGGCAAAAGTATGCATGACTTTACCCTAGCTGGATTATACCGATATTCCCCGGAATGGTCAAATTTTGAGTACGATTTTGAACGCCAAGAGGTACTCTTTACCGACTTAGATTCCACGCGACAAATGGCAGAAATACCAGCAGAGTTTCGTACCTTGCAAGCCTTACGAGAATTAGGTTCTGTGGTATACCGAACCGTGGCTAAATTTGGCACTCCTGCGGTGTTGGGAATTTATACCCTAAATAATCTCCTGACATACGATCCACTCTTTGAGTTGATTAGCGGCTATTTTCCCCAGGCGACGGCGGCGGAAATTAAGCCAATTACTAAGATGTTGTGGAATTGTTTTATTCCTTACCTTTTCTTACTCAATAAATATAAACAAGAAATTAATCACGATTGGTCTTCAGAAAGACGCCGCAGTTATAAAATGGATCATGATTTGTTCTATATCCTCGCCATGACAAGTTTATATCCCCTATTCCGCCAGTCTGATATCTTTCACCGCTATCCATCAACTCTAACCCTGGAAAACCTGATGCAGAAAGCACAAGTTTATTTGGGTGAACGTTACGAATATTTCTTATACCTATTCGATCAAAAAACATCCATTGTGTAGAGACGCGCCATGGCGCGTCTCTACAACCCCATAGAGGAAACCCTCAATGCCAACCATCTTAGAACGATATCAACAGCAGTTTCAAAACCACAGAAACCTAGCACAACAGGCAAATCAGATCTTTCCTGATGGCATCACCAGTGATGGGCGCTATACCGAACCCTTCCCTATTTACATCCAACAAGCCCAAGGGTCAAAAAAAACGGGAATCTGTGGCAAAGAATTGATCGACTATTGGGGCGGAAATGGCGCATTATTGCTCGGACATAATCCCCCAGAAATTGTTGCCGCAGTAACCCAACAAATCCAAAACGGAACCCACTATAGCGCCTGTCATTCCCTGGAAATCGAATGGGCAAACTTGGTGATGGAATTAATCCCTTCCGCCGAACGAGTACGGTTTACTAATTCGGGAACGGAAGCCAATTTACTGGCAATTCGACTCGCACGCACCTACACTGGTAAAAAAAAGCTAATCAGATTTGTTGGACATTATCACGGGTGGCATGATTCCGTGATTTTAGGTGCCAATGAAACACCAGAATCGGGAATTTCTCAGAGTATTAGCGACATGACAATTGTTTGTCCACCCAACGATATTCATGCCGTGGAAAAATGGTTACAAACTGACCCCGATATTGCTGGTATTATTTTAGAACCCACAGGGGCTTGTTCTGGGGTAATTCCCACAACGGGTAAGTTTCTATCTCAGTTACGAGAACTCACCCAATATTATGGTGTACTATTAATTTTCGATGAAATTATCACCGGATTTCGGATTGCTCCCGGCGGTGCCCAAGCCTATTATCAGGTGATGCCAGATTTAACGACCTTGGCAAAGGTGTTGGCGGGGGGATTACCCGGAGGTGCGGTAGTGGGAAAAACGGAGATTTTAAACTTAATTTCTAAACGGGAACAGGCTAAACTAGCCCAAGGGAAAAAAGTCTCCCATTTAGGCACATTCAACGCCAACCCATTATCGGCAGCAGCGGGAATTGCTATGTTAAAAATTGTGAAAACGGGTGAACCTCAAGCCCAGGTTGAGCAACTTGCCAAAACCCTGCGTCGGGGGTTAAATGATATTATTGACCAACACCATCTTGATTGGGTGGTATATGGTGAATTTTCTTGTATCAAGTTCCTAATTGGACATCAGGTTCATCACCTGAAAACGGCTGATTTTGACCCGTATCAGTGGAATTTTTGCCAGTTAATGCGTCGGGGTAACCCAGAACTGCGTCAACGTTTGCGCCAGGGTTTGTTACTCTCTGGAGTCGATATTTCCCTAAGCAGTGTCACCATGACAGCCCATTCAGCCGCAGATATCGAACAAACCATTGCCGCATTTGCTCAGACAATTGACTGGATGAAAGCAGATGGTTTAATTTAAAATAAGATAAATTAAAACTGTGAGATTTAATTATGATCCAAGATGTCTTTCCCCAAGTGCCAGAACGCCCAATATTATATGATTGGTTGTACCAAAAAACGACTAAAGACATTGAAATGTATTGTCGTTTAACTGAAGGACATGAGTCTATCCTGGAATGTGCTGTAGGCACCGGTAGACTGGCAATTCCTTTAGCCGAAAAGGGGCGAATTGTCCATGGCATCGATTACTCTGCGGCGATGCTGCAAAAATTCAAAGATAAACTGTCCGATATCCCAGAAACAACCCGCAACCGAATACATTTATATCAGGCTGATATGCGGAATTTTGATTTAAATCAAAAATTTACTTTTGTATTTGTTCCCTTTGGCAGTTTTGTCTATCTCTTGACAATTGAAGACCAAAAATCATGCCTAAATTGCCTGCGGCGACATCTTGCCGATGGGGGTACGTTAGTGATTGATCTGCCCACCTGGGAAGAAGCACGAGATGAGAAGTGGTTGAATAATGATCCGGCGCTGATGAAAGTTAAACAGGCAATTAACCCAGAAACAGGAAACACAACGGAAATGTGGAGTACGTTTCGTTTCGACTCATCCACCCAGATTATGGAACAAGATAGACATTACCGAATTTATGCTCACGACGGCTGTTTAGAACGGGAACAAGTGGTATTATGGAAAAGTCGCTTTTTCTTCCTGGGTGAGTTCCAATTGTTACTAGAAACCTGTGGGTTGAAAATTTCCCAAGTTTACGGGGATTTTCAATTTGGGGCTTATGGACATGGTAGCGAGGTAGCCGTCGTTGTGATCAAAGGAACCTAAATTCTCATCCCAACCTAGTGCAAGAAGGCAGAAGTCCGAAGGCAGAGGGCAGAAGGCTATAAGACTTATGGTAGCTGCTTTCAAGGAGCTTGTTAACTGGTTAGTTATTTCTGCCGCGCTGCACTAGTCAAATCTTACAATAAGTAGGTGGACATAATTAACGTGAACGGTGAAGATCGTCATTTGTCATTCGTCATTCGTCATTTGTTATTTGTAAGGGTTTGAGGCTTGTTTACTTGCACTTAGTATGGGGCTGTTTTCTTTTGTCCGACTACTTGGTGCAAAGATAGCGATTAAATACCAGACTATGCGATCGCTAACGTCGCGGCGGCAATAAACCGATTACCTATAGCGTGAAAATTCGCGATCGCCTTCCCCAAAAAACGTCACAATCATCCCTCTCTCTCGTTAAGTTGAATGTCACTGACTTAAAGCGGGTGGGCAATGCCCACCCTACGGTATATCAAGGGTTTTGGCGATCTCATAATGCTTATTTCAGTGCCATTCCTCTTAAGTTGAAGTGAGTTTAGGTATTAACTGAAAAAGAGCGAAAAGAATTTATATTTCCGTGTTGACAAAGATTCTTCGTCCCTAGACCCAGCTTGCTTGGACAGAAGATTCTAGCACAAAAATCCAAGCCGTCCTGGAAGGTGTTCTTAAGCCTGTCGAAGGACGGGGAGCCTGAACCCAAACTTCCGGTCAAATTGTCGCCAGAGTGCTACATTAGTTGTAATCGTAAACAAATGTAAAGCTTCTGATTAGTAAAACGCTAACTGTGGACAAAACCGCAGTGTGAGCATTTTTGATTCAACCAAGCGAATATGGAAACTAGGAGTTCAAACACCATGAGCCAAGTGATAGCCAACGAACACCTAATGCGAGACGATTTACAACAGTCTCTAGAGCGTCATCATATCAATCCCGCTACATTGAGTACGTTTCAGCGAATTTTGCTAACCACCGATGGCACGTTAACTAATATTCTGGAAGCGTATCTGTTTGAACAGATCCAGGTTGTCAAAATCTCCCAAAATCTTATCCCCATTCCCAAATCACTTCCGATTATGGAATTAGTGGAGGGGACGGACGTGATTGATAGACGCATCTTACTGCAAGGACGCATCAGTCGTAAAAACTATATTTACGCGGAATCCATCTTGGTTCCCGAACGCCTGGATGATAATTTTAGACATGAATTGTTTAAAACCAAAACCCCCATTGGTAAGATTTGGTTGGAGCAAAAGGTGGAAACCTTCAAAGAAATTTTGGATTCTGCAAAAGAACCAGCTCAGGATTTAGCCAAGTATTTTACAATTGAACCGAGTGACAATCTCCTCTCTCGTACCTATCGGGTATTTACCAATGGCAAACCTGTAATGATGATTACAGAAAAGTTTCCGGAGAGCTATTTTATCAACAGTGTGTGATGTCTTGCAAAGGACATAAATAAGGTGCTAGAAGACCAACTTGCTGGTAAAAAACTACATCTAAGGTCAGGAGTAGATTTGCAGGTATGTCATTCTCCGGGGGTGACACCTGCAATAGTTTTTATTCACGGCGGCTTAGGAAATAGATATAACTGGCGCTCGCAGTACGAATTCTTTGCTCAGCAAGGTAGGGAGGTGTTAGCCTACGATTTAGCTGGACACGGAGAGTCTACACCTTATCAACGTTACTCTTTAGGCAGACACAGGCGGGACTTAAATCGCTTGTTAAAACACCTGCACATTAAGTCTCCTCTCCTCTGCTGTCATAGCTATGGCGTACCCCTCGGTTTAGAATGGGCCAGGAAACATCCGGTACAAGGTTTGGTTTTAATTGCGGGAGGAACTCACGATCTTGCCCCTTGGTGGGAAATTCCCTTGATGAAGTTTTTCGCTTGGGGAGGGAGATATCTTTATTATTTACCAGGAGTTCAGTCCCTAACCAACCACCTATCAAGCGATCACACTGGAAAAAAGATCGAACGTTTTTTTGCTGAAAGCCCTGTTCCCACAGAACCTCATCCCTATAAAGCTTTAGAAATATTCTGGGATTATAACTTTTTTACCCGCAATCGCTCCTCTGTTAAGTTTCAGTTTCCAGTTTTAGTGATTAGTGGCGGGAAAGACCCTATGTTTACTAAGACAATGGGAGTAGAACTAGCCGCTGTCTTTCCTTTAGGGCAACATCTACACTTACCAGAAGCTGGGCATTTACTCATAGGAGAATACCCTGATCTGGTTAATAGAGTGATCGCCGATTTATTATGAAATTAATCAAATCAGCAGTTTAAGCAAGCTGGATTATAATAACTATTATACCTTTTTTAGGCTTAAATGCTTTCATCTATTAACCTTGAATGAAATCTATCAAACCTTTACCTTTCTGGACTAAAGCTGGATTGGCTTTTCCCATATTATTTCTCAATGGCTGGCTATTCATTATTGTTGTTGAATATTTTCAGTCACTGATTACCGTTGGCATAATCTCAACCTTATTAGCTTTTGTTTTAAGTTATTTTGTTGAGTTACTTACTAGATAGTGAGTTTATTGGTCGCTTTAACTAGCTTTTGGTTAGGGGTTAGAGTGTTGGTTGTAGCCATAATTATTGAGCAAATTATTGAAAATGTGATTGCTCCACGGTTGTTAGGAGGCTTCACGGGTCTTAATCCAGTGTGGCTTTTGGTTTCTTTGTTAATTGGGGCAAAAATTGGCGGTGTTGTTGGACTATTAATTGCTGTACCGATGGCAGGTTTTATTAAAAGTACAGCAACAGTCTGGAAAACGCAAAAAAGACCCCTTCTCTAAAGAGTATAATTATATTATGCGGATGATTAATTAGTCAAAACTCACGAGGATAAATAAATTAAATGGGCAATCGTCAAATTCAAAAAATAGGAGTTTATTTAGCTGTACTACTAACTGCTTTAGTGGGAATTGTCAACCTGCTTTCTTCTGTTACCCCTAGCTTAGAAGATCGAGTAGTTTTGCTTAAAGAAGTTTTGCCTTTTGAAGTGCGAGCTAGCAGTCATATTTTTGCGGCACTGAGTGGCTTTTTCCTTCTGGCTTTAGCTACTAACCTCCTCCGACGCAAGCGAGTTGCCTGGTTACTCACTGTTATCTTTTTAATTATTTCTATTATCTCTCACTTACTCAAAGGATTAGATTTTGAGGAGAGTTTGCTTTCAGTGTTACTACTGCTGCAATTGCTTGTCATGCGGTCTCTATTTACTGCTCGCTCTGATCCACCTTCTATTGCTCAAGGAGTCAGGGTTTTAATCGGTGCATTACTTTTCACTTTAGCTTATAGTACAGCAGGCTTCTTTCTTCTTGATCGCCAATACAATGTTAACTTTAGTTTGCCCGGTGCCATCCTCCAAACCTTGGCAATGTTTTTTACCTTTGATAATGCTGGAATGCAAGCAAATACCCGCTTCGGACGCTTCTTTGCTGATTCAATTTATCTGGTCGGAGCCGTAACTCTATTAACCGCTTTATTCATGTTACTGCGTCCAGTTTTACTAAGGGGTTTGCCGGCTTCAAGCCAGGAAAGAAAACTGGCTCAAGCAATTGTTGCAGACTACGGACAGTCTTCTTTAGCAAGATTTACTTTATTTAATGACAAAGCCTATTATTTTAGTCCTTCAGGACGTAGTTTCATTGCCTATGTACCAAAGGGTAGAGGTGCAATTGCTTTAGGAGATCCCATTGGACCGAAGGAAGACCGTAAAGAAACCATTATCAGCTTCCAAGAATTTTGCCAACGCAATGATTGGTATCCTGCTTTTTACCAAACTCTACCAGAGGATTTGGAAATCTACCAATCTTTGGGTTTTAAGGTATTAACTATTGGTCAAGAAGCCATTGTCGATCTTAAGGCTTTTACCTTGCAAGGCAAAGCGGGTAAAAATTTCAGGACGACGATGAATCGTTTTGCAAGGTTGGGATATGAGGTCAATTTTTATCAACCTTCTATTGCTAATGAATTACTCAAAGAACTGCGAGTTATTAGTGATGAGTGGTTGAAGATGATGCAGGGTTCAGAAAAACAATTTTCTCTCGGTTGGTTTGATGATAACTATCTAAGAGAGTGTGAAATTGCTGCTGTGCGTAACTCAGGGGGAGAGATAACTGCTTTTGCTAATGTTGTCCCGGAGTATCAGTTAAATGAAATTACTATCGACTTGATGCGTAAGCGGACAGAGGTAGAAAATGGTACGATGGATTTTCTCTTTATCTCTCTGTTTCAGCATTTTAAAGAGCAGGGCTATGACAGTTTTAACTTAGGTTTATCAGCACTTTCTGGAGTTGGTGAACATAAAAAATCTCCACGTCTGGAAAAAGCTTTACATTACCTATATGAACACTTAAATCAATTTTATAATTTTCAGGGCTTACATACATTTAAAGATAAATTCCATCCCCATTGGGAACCTCGCTATTTGGTTTATCCTAGTGCAACAGCTTTACCAGAAGTAGTCGTCGCTTTAATAAGAGCAGATTCAGGCGATCGCTTACTAGACTACTTTAAACCAGGCAATTAATCAGTCATAAAATTGTAGAGACGCGCCATGGCGCGTCTCTACAATGGTGCTTTCCAGCCAAATTTAGATAACAGATGAAGGATGAAAATTATCCTTCATTTTTTATGAGAAATCCTCAATCCGTTAGGCAGATTGTTGATAAGGGCTGGTTAATTTATCCAACTGCTGTACCAACAAACTCAGGAATAAGCCCACATCAGTAACTACACCCACGGATTCCAAGGAACCGCGATCGCTTAACTTGGTAACAACGGCGGGATTGATATCTACACACACCATTTTCACCCCAGATGGCGTCATATTTCCTACCCCAATGGAGTGCAGCATCGTGGACAGCATTAAAATCATATCCGCCCCTTCCAGCAGTTTGGCATAGTCAGCTTGGGCTTTAATCAAATCCATCTGGGTATCCGGTAGGGGTCCATCATCGCGAATGGAACCGGCTAGGGAAAAGGGAACGTTATGTGTCACACATTCATACATAATCCCTTTTGTCAATGCCCCTTTCTCCACAGCACCAGCAATGCTGCCATACCGACGGATGGTATTAATTACCTTGAGATGGTGGCGATGTCCACCCCGCACCGGAACCCCCCGTTTCATATCCACACCCAAAGAGGTTCCCATTAGGGATTGCTCAATATCATGAACCGCGATCGCATTACCGCCCAACAGCGCCTGCACATATCCTTGGCGAATCAGACGGGATAAATGTTGAGAACCGCCCGTATGAATCACCACCGGACCGGCAGTGACAATCACTTTACCGCCTTGATCACGAATTTGGCGCAATTCCCAGGCAATTTGCTCGACAATTAATTCCACCCGGCGTTCACTAGAAACGCCAGCGCCCATGAAGCTAAATTCTTCACTGCTACGCTGTTCACGGGTTTTCGGCTTGTGAACGGTGCGGATTCCTTCCACACCAACAACCACCTGTTCACCGACTTCTAGATCCCGGAGAATTTTACAGCGAGCGATCGGCTGAGAGTCAATCTGGGTAATCGCAATTGCCCCATCCATGCGCTGGTTTTGGACTTTCACCCACTCACCCTTAATCCGGACTTCTGTGGGATAAATCGTGGAGACATAAAAGTCATCCGGCGCTACACCCGATTGAATCACAGGTTCAAGATTTGCATCACACTCCTCTTGAACGGGAGCAACAGCACCCAACTCAATCAGTTGGCTCATCACCTCTTCCATCACATCATGGGAAGGTGCAGAGACGCGAATCTCAGCGCTGGAGGTACTTTGCCGTTGGACACCCAAATCGAAGTTGAGAACCTGGAAGCTACCGCCCGTTTCCACAATTAGATCTAACGCCCGACTAATCAAGCCAGAGTCTAACAAATGTCCTTCTAGGCGAATCGTGCGACTTTCTACCGGGACATTCGCATGAATTTCAGTGCGAACTGGTTCAGTCACCCGCAGAGTCAAGCATTTCGCCGCACCACCTGCTTTGAGGAATTCCGTCAGAGGGGTTTCAAGGACTCTAAACCCTGCCTCAGCCAACCGTTGCTTCAGGCGATCGCTCGCTTTGTTCATCACCACAACTTGGTCAACATTCACCGCATTGCAGGCGAAGTTCACCGCATCGGCTTCTTCCAGGGCGATGCGTTTTTCTGGTGCGACTCGCATCTCAATTAAGCGATTGGAGTACGCATCAAAGGCGGGGGGATAGTAGAGTAAATAGCCGCCCGTCAGGGGACAGAAACAGGTATCTAAGTGATAGAAACGCTCATCGGTGAGTCGTAAGGAGACGACTTCAATATCTAGCCATTTTGCCAGATAGGGGTGAGAATCCAATTCTGAACGAAAGCCGTAGCCCGCCCATAACCAACGCCCTTCCCGATCCAGGAGGGCATCCCCTGCGCCTTCAAAGGGGAGTTCTGGAGGGAGTTCATAGACGGTGTAGCCTTGGGCTTCAAACCACTGCTTGAAATGGGGTTCCTCACCCTGGCGTTCTTTGTGCAAGAAGCGACTCAGGACAACGTTTTTACCGAGAACCAGCCCCGCATTTGCCGTAAACACCATATCGGGCCACCCTTTTTCCGGGTTAACCAAATCCACGATCGCATGATCTTTGAGGACATGGTGCAACTTATGCCATTGTTCGACAGCGCGATCGCGCGAGGACTTATGAATATTTCCTTCCATCCAGGGATTAATCACATAGTCCACATCGTAGTGGTCTGGAGCGCACATGAGAAAGCGAATCGAATCAGTCATAATCAATTTTTAATGGGTAGACGCTTACAATAGACCAACTTCCTATCCTATCGGATTTTCAAAGGACAACCCACACTAGATATAGTGCTGGATTAGGGGAGATGCGATCGCCTCTCCAGTCGTCATACCCAATCGGCTTTTGTCAACCCCTTCTGCCCTCTACCCTCTGTCCTCTGCCTTCTGCCTTATTCGGTCAATTCTAAATAAGGGGAATAATGAGTCCTTCCTTTGCCAAAAACGAACCTTCGCAAGCACTTTTTACCTCAATGGCAATTTCATCGAGCATATCATCGGAATGATTCGGTTCGTGGTGGAAAATCGCTAGTTGCTTAACGCCAGCGGCTTTGGCGAGTTTTACCCCTTCTTGCCAGGTTGAATGTCCCCAACCTACCTTGGGAGACTTGGGATTGTGGTATTCTTGGTCAGTGTACATGGCATCGTAAATCAGGATATCCGCATCACGGGCTAAATTCAGTACATTTTCATCCAAGTGATCCGGATAATGTTCGGTATCGGTACAATAGACCGCAGAACGTCCTTGCCAAGTGACCCGATACCCCATCGCCCCATTGGGATGATTCAGGGGGCTGGTTTCAATAGTAATATCCCCTAGGGTCATGGTATCGCCACAGATCAAGTCATAGAACTTCAAATCCGCCTGGATCTCTCGTTTCGGAACCGGGGAATTCAAATGCAATACTCGCTCTTTGAAATGCTGCTGCATGGACACTCCATCGGGTGCAGCGCCATGAATATGCAAGACATTCCCCTCGACAAAAGCCGGTTCAAAAAAGGGTACGCCCTGAATATGATCCCAGTGATAATGGGTAAAAAACCAATAGGCTTCAATGGGGAGTTGGGGCTTTAGGTGTTTCCCCAGCATTCGGATACCGGTACCCCCATCAAAAATTAGGCGTTTGTCAGCGATACGCATCTCCACACAGGAGGTGTTCCCGCCGTAGCGAATGGTTTCTTTGCCGGGGGAGGGAATACTACCCCGCACGCCCCAGAATTGGACAACGAACTCAGAGGAAGGACTGCTTTCCATCGGAATTTTAAGGCTTTAATGTATGGCACTGACCCTGATGACGCAGTAGGTGATCACATAATACTAAGGCGACCATTGCTTCTACCATAGGCACAGCCCTGGGCAAGACGCAAGGGTCGTGACGTCCTTTGGCTGCTAATATTGTTTCTTCACCGGTACTGGTCACTGTACGCTGTTCTTTTCGTATAGTAGCAGTGGGCTTAAACGCCACTCGCAAAATAATCGATTCTCCGTTTGTGATACCTCCCTGAATGCCGCCAGAACGGTTGGTTGTCGTCCGCACCGTTCCCGTATCATCGAGATAGAATTCATCATTATGTTCAGAACCCGTGAGTAAGGTTCCGGCAAAGCCAGATCCAATTTCAAAGCCTTTGCTAGCGGGTAGGGACATCACCCCTTTGGCGAGATCCGCTTCCAGCTTATCAAAGACGGGTTCTCCTAGTCCTTTTGGCACATTGCGAGCGACACATTCGACTACCCCACCAATGGAATCCCCTTCACGCCGGATTAACTCGATTTTTTCTATCATTCGTTGGGCGCATTCACTATCAGGACAACGGACGATATTACTTTCAACCTGTTCCAGGGTGATGGTGTGGGGATCAACGATGCCTTCTAAATCATGAATGCGTTTAACATAGCCAACAATGTCCACATTGGCAACCTGTTTAAGGATTTTTTTGGCGATCGCACCCGCTGCAACTCGACCAATGGTTTCCCGTGCTGAGGAACGTCCACCGCCCTGCCAATTGCGAATCCCATATTTAGCATCATAGGTGGCATCGGCGTGGGATGGGCGATATTTGACCGCCATCTCTGAGTAATCTTGGGGACGAGTATCTTTGTTGGGGACAAAAATAGAAATGGAAGTACCCAAGGTTTTTCCTTCAAAGACGCCCGATAGAATTTCACAGGTATCGGTTTCCTTGCGCGGGGTGGTAATCTTGCTTTGTCCCGGACGCCTGCGATCGAGTTCAAACTGAATCTCTGCGGCGGAAATCTCCAGTTGGGGTGGACATCCATCAATCACCACACCGACACCGCCGCCGTGGGATTCCCCATAAGTCGTAATCCGAAACAGATGCCCGAAACTATTGCCCATAATGATCGAGATGATGCCGTTAAGATTCTTATGTTAGCAACGATTTAGCCGTCTCCGCCCACCCTACACCCTAGCCCTCATACTTTCCTGTACCCAATCGCTATGGTTCCCACCGTTACCACAATTCCGATTCAGCATCTTGCCTCAGGCGATCGCCTTTCTATCCCAGTCTATAAGTTTATGGGCGCTAACCCTGGGAAAAAGGCATACATTCAAGCCAATCTCCATGGTTCAGAAATTGTTGGCAATGCTGTCATTCACCAACTGATTGAATTTTTCAGCCACTTAGAGGATAGTCAACTCACTGGAGAAATTTGGCTAGTTCCTGTCTGTAATCCCATCGGTACTAACCAGCGGAATCATTTCTTTGCCACTGGGCGCTTCAATCCCTACGATGGTAAAGATTGGAATCGGATATTTTGGGACTACGAAAAAGAATGTGATAATTTAACTGAGTTGGCTAAATTTCAGGTGCATCACTCTCCTGAAGAAATCCGCCGCAATTATTTAGAACACATTCAATCCAGCTTTGAGCAACATTTGGACGCACTTCAGTCTCCTAGCGGACTTCCTTTTACTGAACGCTATCGCTATCAGCTTCAATCCCTTTGTTTAGATGCTAACTATGTGATTGATATTCATAGTTCCACCAATCAGGCGATTGATTATTTGTATTGTTTCCAGAGTCGTGAGGAAAGTGCCAAAGCTTTTCTCTTGGATCGCGGAATTTTAATGAATGAATATGACGGTGATGCCTTTGACGAAGCTTTTATGAAGCCGTGGTTGGCATTGGAGAAGCAATTAGCAGCCTTTGGTAAAGCGATTCAGTTTGATGTTGAGTCTTGGACACTTGAACTGGGTTCGGGGATGGAAATGAATCCCGACTCGGTAAAAAAAGGAGTTATGGGGATCAAAAATTATCTGGCACAAAAACAACTGCTTGATTGTCCAGATCTGCCCTTAGAGAAGACAACCTCTCAATCGGTTAAGTTTACCATAAAAAGCCAAATTAAGCCGTACTACGCTCCAGTCGGGGGGATGATTCAATCACGAGTTCCGTTGGGCAGTCAAATTCAAGCCGAGCAGCCTTTGTATCAATTACTGAGTTTTAATCGAGAGGGGGATTTACCTCACATAATTGACGTTCAGGCTGAATCCGATGGTTTGGTGTTTAGCGTTGCCAAGAATTATGCGGTTAATGAAGGGGAGTATGTTTTATCAATTATGTAGATAAAGATAGATGTTGTTGTTCCGTTATTGGTGGGGAGAGCGGGTTTTGTTTTTCCGTTATCGGTGGATAGCGAAATTTAGTACCTAAACCCGCCCCTACAGTTAGACAAATGTGCCATATTCGTCTCTACGGTTATGGCTAGAATTGTACTAAAGCTTTTGTCGCTCAAAAAATTATAAGATTATAAAATGGAAGACAGCAACAATTTCACCTTAATTCCCGACGCAGACGCCGTAATGATTCCTCAAGCCCCAGAGGGATTTAAATCTGGCTTTGTCGGTATCATTGGACGCCCGAATGTGGGCAAATCGACGTTAATGAATGAATTGGTGGGGCAGAAAATTGCCATCACCTCCCCCGTCGCCCAAACCACTCGCAACCGCTTGCAGGGGATTCTGACAACAGACAATGCTCAACTGATTTTTGTGGATACGCCAGGAATCCATAAGCCTCATCATCAACTGGGGAAAGTTTTGGTACAAAATGCTAAGATTGCTATTGAAGCGGTAGATGTAGTGCTGTTTGTCGTGGATGGAGCGACACCCGCAGGAGGAGGCGATCGCTACATTAGTAATCTACTCAGCCAAACCTCAACACCTGTCATTCTAGGCATTAACAAATCAGATTTACAATCGCCAGGGAAAGGCTTAGATGAAGGGTATCATCAACTGGCAGATCCCCACAATTGGCAGGTGACAAAATTTTCTGCCCTGACGGGTGACGGGTTGGCAACCTTGCAGGAACAGTTAATTGATCGGCTAGAACAAGGTCCCTATTATTATCCGCCGAACTTAGTCACCGATCAACCCGAACGTTTTATTATGGGAGAATTAATTCGAGAGCAAATTCTGCTGTTGACTCGCCAGGAAGTTCCCCATTCCGTCGCGATTACTATTGATGCTGTTGAGGAAGAACCTAAAATTACCCGCATCCTCGCCACGATTCACGTTGAACGGGAGTCGCAAAAAGGAATTTTAATTGGCAAAAAGGGCAGTATGCTGAAAAGCATTGGTTCGGCGGCGCGTCAGCAAATTCAAAAGTTAATTGCGGGTAAAGTTTATCTAGAATTATTTGTGAAAGTGCAACCTAAGTGGCGACAATCTCGTCTGAGATTAGCAGAGTTGGGGTATCGGTTGGAGGAATAGTTATTTGGTAAGGAAACAGGGAACAGGTAGAGTAGAGACGTTGCATGCAACCTCTCTACAACTTCTGCATCTTCGCTCATCTGTACCTTTTTCTTCTGGAAACAGTTTTCAGACATGTTCCTGAAACTTAGGCTAAAATGTTTATCATAAAGAGAAATATACGTCAAGCTAAGAGCAGTAGATTTACCGTTCTGAAGCGGGGCAAGTTTTTCTAACTCTTATAGATTCAGGGTGAGGCTGGCAGGGTTTCAGATTCGGTATTCTACAACAGTAATTTAAGGAAGGCGATCGCCATGAAATTCACAATTGTTATACTAACTACAATTATCACCACAATCGGCATAACGAGTGGAGCAATGGTTCAAGCCAGAACTCCCACTCAAGAATTTTTCGAGCAGGGATGGGAGCAATTAGAGCGAGAAATTCGCACTCTCCAGGAAGACAATCCGGAAGCGGAGGAAAGCCTGCAACAAGAATCTGAAACGGAGCCGCTACTGGATGTGAATCCAACGGCTGATAGGGAAACCCCCTTAGAGATTGAGGGTATTGAGCCACCGAATTCTCAGCCTGATCCGGTAGATGATTCGCCTGTTAACTAGGGCTTGCTGCACAAAAAATAGAGGTACGGCAATGCCGTACCCCTACCTCAAATTGAAACCAGAAGCGCTACCGCACCGGTGGAGAAACCTTTAACCCCACGCGATCGCGTCCCCCGATTTCTGGGGCTACCATGGATACGACGGGCGGTTTCCCTTCCGCTAACGTCGGTACCGAACCGCGCAACCGGGCAGTTAACTGCTGTGTTGTTGAGTCATACATCTGCGTGACTAGCTTGGGATACAAGCCAATACCAATAATCGGCACCAGCAAACACGCAATAATAAACACCTCACGCGGTTCCGCATCTTGTAAAACCTCGTGTTCCACCAGTTCCTTATTCTCAGAACCGTAGAAGATTTCCCGCAGATTAGACAGCAGATAAATCGGCGTAAGAATCACCCCAACGGCTGCCAAAAAGACCACAATTACCTTAAACGTGGAATTGTAGGCATCCGAAGTGGCAAATCCGACAAACACCATTAACTCTGCCACAAACCCACTCATCCCCGGTAACGCCAGAGACGCCATGGAACAAGTTGTCCACATGGCAAAAATCTTCCGCATCTTTTGACCGACACCCCCCATTTCATCCAACATTAGGGTATGGGTGCGGTCATAAGTTGCCCCAACTAAGAAGAACAGACTCGCCCCAATTAAGCCGTGGGACACCATTTGCAACACCGCCCCACTCAAACCCAAGTCGGTAAATGAGCCAATCCCGATTAAAACAAAGCCCATGTGGGAAATCGAGGAATAGGCAATCTTGCGCTTGAGGTTGCGTTGGGCAAAAGACGTTAATGCCGCATACACGATATTCACCACCCCTAAAATCACCAACACTGGGGCAAAATAGGCATGGGCATCGGGTAACATCCCGGCATTCATACGAATCAGGGCATATCCACCCATCTTCAACAGAATCCCCGCCAGCAACATGTGAACGGGTGCGGTGGCTTCGCCGTGGGCATCCGGTAACCAAGTATGCAAGGGGAAAATCGGTAACTTCACCCCATAGGAAATCAGAAACGCCGCATAGAGCAACAATTCTAGATTAATCGCATAATCCTTCAAGGCGAGCGATCGCATATCAAAGGTGACAGTATCCCCATAGAATGCCATCGCCAACGCTGCAATCAAAATAAACAGCGATCCCCCTGCCGTATACAGGATAAACTTGGTCGCCGCATACAGGCGCTTTTTGCCGCCCCAAATCGATAGCAGCAAATATACCGGAATTAACTCCAGTTCCCACGCCAGGAAAAACAACAGCATATCCTGAACTGCAAACACGGCAATTTGACCGCCGTACATTGCCAGCATCAGGAAGTAAAACAGCTTCGGCTTTAGGGTTACGGGCCAAGCCGCCAGGATTGCCAACGTCGTCATAAACCCCGTCAGCAGTACCAACGGCATGGATAAGCCATCCACCCCCACCGACCAATTCAAGTCCAGCGTGGGTATCCAAGCATATTTTTCCACCAATTGCAAGCCCGGATTGTCAAAGTCATAGTTGATGACAAAGGCACAAACGATCAACGTAAAATCAATTAGCCCAACAATCAGGGCATACCAGCGTTCCCAGACGCCATTCTGATCCGGCAATAAAGGAATGCCCAGAGAAGCGACGATGGGAAACAGAATAATTACGGTTAACCAAGGAAAATCAGTCATTAGTCATTCGTCATTGGTTATTGGTCATTAGTCATTCGTCATTAATCATTCCTCATTCCTCATTCGTCATCAAGCTCACCAACTCTCTCACTAGCGACAACACAGACACAATTTGCCACAGGATAGAACAAAGGACAAATGACAAATGACAAATGACACATTATCAAGACAACCCAGAAACAATCACAAAACCGAGAACTGCCCCAAAAACAATCAGCGCATAGAATTGGGCGCGACCGTTTTCGAGATATTTCAGTCCTTCACCACTGATCAGGGCAACTAAACCGGTTAAATTAACCGCACCATCCACCACACGGTAGTCTACTTCCATCACTTGGCGGGCGAGGCGGCGACTTCCCTGGACGAATATCCGATCATAGATATCATCGAAATACCACTTGTTGAGGGAAAAGTTGTAAAGCGATGTAAAGTTTTTCGCGATCGCACCCGGGTCAATTTGACCCATCCGGTACATCAGGGATGCCACGGTAATGCCAATTAAGGCAATCCCCACCGACGAACCCGCCATCACCAGAAACTCACTCCAGTTAAACGCCGCTTCATGACTCACCACTTCCGCCACGGTTTCGCCGGGGGCGTGGATGAATTCCTCAAAGTAGTTATTAAAGGGCATCCCCACCAAACCAACTAGAGTGGAGGGAACAGCAAGTAACAGTAAAGGTAAGGTCATGGTTAACGGAGATTCATGGGGCGACTCACTATGCCCATGATCATGATCCTCAGCCTCTAATTCCCGTCTATCCATGGCACCAGGTCCAAACGCGGGTACGGGTTCAGCCACAGCCCCTTTAATTTGTTCCTTAATGCTGGTGATATTGCCTCGGAAATCGCCCTCAAAGGTCATGAAATACATCCGGAACATATAAAAGGCAGTCAGTCCCGCCGTTAGCCAACCGACCAGCCACAGTCCTGGAGACGCAGCAAAAGCATTGCCTAAGATTTCATCCTTTGACCAGAACCCCGCAAAAGGAGGAATCCCACAAATTGCCAGAGTGCCAATTAGAAAGGTTAGGGACGTAATGGGCATATACTTCCGCAATCCCCCCATCAGCCGCATATCCTGGGCTAAATCCGGATCATGACCCACCACGGCTTCCATGCCATGAATCACGGAACCGGAACAGAGGAAGAGCATGGCTTTAAAATAAGCGTGGGTCATCAGGTGGAATAGTCCGGCACTGTATGCGCCAATTCCCATTGCCATAACCATGTAGCCCAACTGGGAGATGGTGGAATAGGCAAGACCCTTTTTGATGTCATTTTGGGTCAGGGCGATGGTTGCGCCTAAAAAGGCGGTAAATCCTCCCGTCCAGGCAATCACCGTCATCGCCACGGGAATATTTTCAAACACTGGGTACATCCGGGCAATCAGAAATACCCCAGCCGCCACCATTGTCGCGGCGTGAATCAGTGCAGAAATTGGGGTAGGACCTTCCATCGCGTCAGGAAGCCAAACGTGCAAGGGAAATTGAGCAGACTTGGCGACGGGTCCTAAAAAGACTAATACAGCTAACAGGGCGGCGAGTCCGCTGCTAATATAACCGGATTCGACAAAAGCCTCTAGGTGGGCACCGATGACATCAAACTCAAAGCTACCGGTTGCCCAGTACAGCCCCAGGATACCCAAAAGGAGACCAAAGTCCCCCACGCGGTTCACCACAAAGGCTTTTTGACAAGCATCGGCGGCGGCTTTGCGATCGTACCAGAATCCGATGAGTAGGTACGAACACATGCCCACCAGTTCCCAGAAAATATAAACCTGTATCAGGTTGGGACTAATCACCAGACCCAACATTGAGGAACTAAACAGGCTCAAATAGGCATAGAAGCGCACATAACCGGAGTCGTGTGCCATGTAGCCGTCGGTATACACCATGACCAGAAAGGCGACGGTGGTAACGACGACTAGCATCAACGCGGTTAAGTTGTCGATGGTGTACCCCATCATCAGGTGAAAATTCCCCGCTGTTGCCCATTCCAGGGTACGGGTAAACGGTTCATGTCCGTGAAATTGACTCCAGAAGATGGCAAATGACAGCACCATCGCCGCCCCCAGCAGGGAGACGACGAACACGGAGGATAACTGCCGTAGCTGATTCGTGGTTTTGTTGAATGAGATAAGCCCTAAGCCGACTAGCATTGCCCCTGCCAAGGGCAAGACCGGGATCAACCAGGCATATTGATAAAGCGGTTCCATGGAAGACAGCTTACTTTAGATTTCTTTACTATTTTGACAAACTGTAAACAAGTGTGACATTTGATATCCTACCCGACTTCCTGACTTAAGGGGAGATGAGGAAGATTGGGGAGATTGGGGAGATGAAGAGGATAAGTGGAGTAAACTACCCCACCTGATTAGCTGCGCCTAAAAGACCGACTAATACAGATGGGGTTTTTGGTAGCCCTGGTTCTATTGCACAAGACAATAGTTCCGAGCCTCTAGTGCAGTGCCCTTGGAAATACTTGAGCAGCTTCGTAGATACGATGAAGCAGGGGCAGCAGGGGCAGCAGGGGCAGCAGGGGAAGATATTAGCTGTTCAGTTTCAGTTATTTCTGCCTTCTTACACGAGGCTGGTTTACAGAACAGCCCCAAAGTTCAATCTACTGTGTCAGGTTTTTTCACCTATCAAGGCTTGAGTCTAAGTTGCAAGCAGCGGCGTGAGAAAACAGTATACCTTGCCCATGTTTGACAACCTCACCAATACCACACAATACACCTCCTTCACAGCCTTGAGAAAAATGATATTGCGAAAGAAATTTGCCTTGCATTTCTGTTATCGCTGCAGGAAGATGTCCCGGTGGTGCCGAGAGATCGAAGGTTAAAAATTGATTAGTTTGGAGCCATGAGCCATTTGATCGCCATCCCACCTGCTCACCAAAGCGATCATAGGTTGTCCAAGTGGGTGCATCATGACTTTCAAGACTTTCCCAAATATTTTTCTGTACACTGAAGCCAAACTGCCCATTGCTGTATTTAAGCCAAAGTGCATCAATGATTTTTAAATCTTCACAGGGAACTTGTTCAATGTCAAGTCGGCTGTCCCTACCTAGATTTGTCACTTGCATCCCAGCAACAGCTACCATGACATCAAAGGTCAAGTTGTCAGCCTGTTGCCACTGTTGATCTGCCAATAAGTCACGCAGGGTTGTATAGTTGGTTGATGTGGTTTGGGAAACAAGCGGCGGGTCATCTGTTAATAAGGGGGGTAAATTAAGACTTAAATTCATGGATGGAGCCCGATCTAAAAAGGTTTTTAAGGGAATTCCCAAATTAAAACCTGGTTGAGTGGCACTGGGTTCTTCCTGGGAATCGCTCTCAACGTGACCATGAATTCCGACTAATTGTCCCTGTTCATTTAAGAGTGGACTACCGATCATACTCATCCGAGTTAGGTTGGTATAAATTAAGGCATAACCATTGTCTAATGGCTCCGGTAAACGACTAGAAATCTTACCATCAGTAATCTCAAAAATGCTTTGGGAGATGGCTCCTCCAGGTTGAGACCATCCGCCTACATAAACGACACTGCCTTGAGTAATCCGATCAGAGTCTCCGATTGCGGCTAACTTATAGGTGCGATCGCTAGTGAATTGGACTACAGCTAAATCGACTTGTGGCAGTTTTTGTAGAGTTCTGAATTCGAGGGGATGGACTTCGCCATCAGAGGTGGTAATATAAGCTGGCTGATCAGGCGTGATCTCTTGGACGACTGATTGGGTGGTGAGAACGGAGTAGGTATTCCCTTCTTGGTTAATGATTACCCCTGAACCAATACCTCCAGAACTTTCGATTTGCACGGTAATCTCTTGAGCAATCTGGTTTATTTCAGAGAAGGGTAAAGCCGCCACGATTTGAGGCTGTATGCTGGCAACAACCGCTGTCAGGCTGAGTAGAGTGGGGAAGTAATTCATTTTAGTTACACTTAATCGGATGTAGAGAGATAGAGTGTTAGCCTAGTACAAGTGTAAATTGATAGGTTTTTGGAGCCAAGCTGCACTAAAGAGAATACTAGCGATCGCGGATTCTCGTTGTAGAGAGTTACTCATCCTCTTCAATGGTGATGGTCTCACATTGTTGAGTTGTATAAGTTTCCGTGCGATCCTGTACTTCGTATTGCTGACCTGTAAAAGGACGACCGTAATAACCATCCTCAAACCCACGAGCAAATTCACCTCCCGCCGTTCGAGGTTCAAAAGGTTCGTCTTTGCTAGCACTTTGTTGACCCTCCCGGTAGCCATCTCGGTAAGCACCTGGGTGAGCAGCCGCGTCTTGCACAACCCGAACTTCCTGGGTGGGACGACAAATCCTGACTTTCCGGGTTTCTGCTTGGGTCGCTGGACAGAACCCTAACCATGTCCCTGCTGTAGTGGTTGTAGCTAGAGTCACTAAGGTGATTTTGACTAGGATATTCATGGCTTTTATCCTTTTCGTATTACTTTGGGTAAGCTTCACTGCGTTCTATCTCTCATGGGGAACCAACTTATGCAGTTGACTCTCATCTTCAATCCAGATTCTCAATCACGGAGCGTTTACCCGATCGCACTATGCCTTAGTTAGGGCTTGCTACACTCGTTAGGAAGGTAGACAAGATTTGGGTTTCAAGCCATTTTTTCACCCAACAAGCCATTCTTTCACCCAACAAGTGCAAGGTTTTTACACAATCACCCTCTTGCCTCCTGGAATTTTCACCGACCTAAGTGCCGAATTTTCCCGCAACAGAGGGTTGACACGGCACTGTACTAAGTTTTGTAGATTGCAAATCTTACTGTATAAGCTTTCTCCCCTCCTACCTCCTGCCTTCTGCCTCCTGCTTTTTTGCACTAGCTAGGCGGCTGATTGAGTTGCACTGGTAGTATGAGTTAAACCTCCGCCAATAGAGGCGGAAAACTGCGATTGATTGTTCCCGATCAAATTTTGAATCGCCAAGCGCAAGTCATCTCGTCCTTGAAAGCCTTCTAATCGCTCCACTAACTGACCGTTTTCAAATAAAAGCAAGGTGGGTAAAGATTTGAGTTGATAGGTACTGGCAAGCCTGAGACTATTATCCGCATTCACCCGCACCACTTCAATCCGATCGCTCCATTCCTGCTGTACGTCCTCCAAGATTGGCTGGATTAGGCGGCACAGCCCACACCAAGGTGCCCAAAAATCAACCAGAACCATCTTGGAGTTTTCTAAAACGTATTGCTTAAACGTCTGCTCGTTCACCGACAACACCATGATCCCTCGAATTCTATTGAATTTTTACTCGCTTCCTTGGGATCATGCTACATCGAATTGGGATTATTTGAACAACAAATCCGCTAATTTTACCAATTTATTTGGGCAGTTGCTCGCATAAGTAGGGGATGCGCCCACCACAACAAGCCGACAAAGCCAATTACGCCTAGATAGGCGGGACGGATAAATTCTTCCCATTTCAGGGTTTGGCGTCCCTGAATTAGCGCCAGGAAAGGAAAAACCGAGGTACGCTCTTTGACAGACTCAAAGGCGTCGCCATAGCGTTTGGAAAGCCGTTGATCCCCATGCCAAACGCCAAAACAATGGTGCAAAATTAATCCTACCGAGGTGAGTAGAGTGAAGCTTGTGCCAATCCAGAGGGTGTGAGCAATACACCAAATTACCTGTCCCACCATTTGCGGATGTCGGGTAATCCGAATGATTCCGGTTTCGTAGAGATGAACTTGGGGTTTCTGGATGGCGGCGATTTCTAACAGGTTAAATGTAGCAGGGTACAGAAACAAAAAAGAAACCGCTGAAAGCCACCAGACTAGGGACTTGATCCCCGGAATTCCCTGCACCCGCCACAATTGAATCCCATCATAGCGGTGGTTGAAAAAGTAAATAATTAATACAACAGCAAGAGATAGGCTAACCAGAGCAAATAAAATTCGATAGAACCTCGCGCCAATCCGTTGTTCAGCCCAAGGTCGCAATGCCGCTAGACCACTATGCGCGATCGCAAAGCTCAAAAGTAGTCCAGCCATTACCCAATGACTGGATGTCACGTTAGTCCAGACCCCCATAAATCCTGATGCCCTTGAAAGTTGCCCAATTCATCCTAGCAAGAATACTCAAGGACTTGATCCCGTGTTGTGTTACTGTCGATTTCAGGCACAGGTTTACACGTTCGTTGTTGGCAATTCCTACTATCGTTGACGTTAAATCCCATCTTCAACCCCCCTGGGATTGCCTGTTATTGCTCCTTTTTTGATGGTTTAGCTCCTATGTCTGACCTTCCTTTCACTCTCGATCAACTCCGGATTCTCAAAGCAATCGCTTCTGAGGGGAGTTTTAAACGTGCGGCGGATAGTTTGTACGTTTCTCAACCGGCTGTGAGTTTACAAGTGCAAAACTTGGAACGACAGCTTGATGTCCCCTTATTTGACCGAGGCGGGCGTCGCGCTCAATTGACAGAAGCCGGACACTTACTCCTAAGCTACGGTGAAAAGATTCTCACCCTTTGTCAGGAAACCTGTCGGGCGATTGAGGATTTACAGAATCTCCAGGGTGGGACGCTGATTGTGGGCGCCTCTCAAACCACGGGAACCTATCTCTTACCTCGAATGATTGGCTTGTTTCGACAGCAGTATCCGGATGTGTCGGTACAATTACAAGTCCACTCAACGCGCCGTACTTCTTGGTCTGTGTCCAATGGACAGGTTGATTTAGCTATCATTGGCGGTGAAGTCCCCACGGAACTTCAAGAAACGTTACATATTATGCCCTACTCGGAAGACGAGTTGGCGTTCATTTTACCCGCCTTCCACCCCCTGGCAAAGGTGGGAACCGTGCATAAGGAGGATTTGTATAAGTTACAATTTATTGCACTCGACTCCCAATCCACGATTCGTAAGGTAATCGACCAGGTTCTCACGCGCTGTGATATTGATACCCGACGCCTGAAGATTGAGATGGAACTCAACTCAATTGAGGCAATTAAAAACGCCGTGCAATCAGGATTGGGTGCAGCATTTGTATCTATTTCAGCCATCGAAAAAGAATTGCAAATGGGTGTCTTACACCGAGCAACGATAGAAGGCGTCGTGGTGAAGCGAACGCTGTCTTTAATCGTCAATCCCCATCGCTACCGTTCCAAAGCCGCCGAAGCCTTCAGTCGGGAAATTTTGCCCCAGTTTGCGCCTCCAGGATGGGAAGAAAAACCCCCTTCCTCGCCGCCAATAACTGCTCCTAAATTGAATTCGGCATCGTCTCAACCTGCATCGTCTCAATCGACAGGTTAAGGAAGATTGCTCGAAAGGTTTTCGGTTGAAATTGCCTGAGTGTAGAGGTGTGAGAGTGTAGGAGCAAGATTAAGCTACCTGTAGGGGCACGACATGTCGTGCCTCTACTCGGGAATGAATTGTCTGTGGGGTATTCCGGAGGCTTGGATTAAAACAAATCCCGCAGGGGGTTGCTTTTTATGCTACCCTGCTAGAGCAGAAATTAAAAAAGCACCAACCAGAGCGATCGCCAATGTGCCAGCATTATTGTCTGTCATAAGCCGCCCTGTCCAATCACCCCGTATTATATAGGATTACCGTGTACTCTATAAAATCGCCAACATGGAGCTTGATATTCAGTCGGGATAATCACTTAAAGTTGAGAGAAAAACACACATTTTTAGCTAGAAGCGGTAGTCTATCTAGGAAAAGGTGAGAGGAGTAAGGTTGTGGAAGTTGTCAAAGAGTACGTCCAGCGGTGGTACGAAAGTGGATTAGCGCCCGACGAATATGTTTGCCATCAAAAGCAGGGAAATTTAGTCGAGATAGAATCAGTCGCCACAGGAAAGCGTCAGACGGTTCTCACGTTCTGTACGAATGATGTCTTGGGTCTGGTTCAGAACGAGGCGGTTCGCCAAGCAGCGGTTGATGCTATTTTTCAATATGGTACGTCCAACAGTTCAACCTCAGTCCTGAGTGGTCGCATCGATTTGCATCGGCAGCTCGAGCAAGAGATTTCGGAGTTTAAGCACCTACCCCATACCCAACTCTTTTTGAATGCGTGGATGGCGATGCAAGCCCTAATGGATGCGTTCTGCCATTTGGCTATTCCCGTTCCTGGCTTTCAGCATACCCGTGAGACATTAATTTTGACTGATGTCCTCAACCATGGCTGTATTCTCTCAGCCGTCGTCAACGCGGGAACTCGTTCTGGAAAGTTATTTGGTCATAGTCCGCGTGTGCGGGTGAGAGCCTATCGCCACTGTGATGTAGAGGACTTATCGCGGAAACTGCGTCGCTATGCTCGTCCCCAAGATCGAATTATGGTGATTTCTGATGCAGTGTTCTCCATGGATGGGGATATTGCCCCCCTCCCCGATATGATCGAGGTGCTGCGACATTACGAAGGCAGTGTCTTGGTGATGGATGAAGCTCATGCTAGTGGGGCGATTGGGGCGACAGGTGGCGGCATCTATGAGCATTTTGGCATCCTACCCCAATACACCATGGAGCAAGGTGTTGTGCCGCTGATTATGACCACATTCTCCAAGTTTGCCGCATCAGCAGGGGCGGCAATTAGCAGTCCTCTGGCAGAATTGATTCCCTTATTAAATGTTTCGCCCACGTCTATCGGTACGGTTTCCTTGTCGCCACCTCTAGCAGCCGCCGCCTTAGAGAGCATTCGTCAGGTGCGCCGTCATCCCGACATGGTGAAAAAGCTTCAGGCAAATACTCGCTACTTGCGATCGCGCTTAGTCGAAGCCGGATTTGATGCCATTGGTGAAACGAACGTGATCCCGGTTATTTTACCCTCAGAAATTAATCCGAAATTGTTTGGTCAGTATATGTTAGAGAATCATGGGATTTGGGTATCACCCATTTGGTTTATTGCTAAACCCCGTATCCGGATGACGGCAAATGCTCTGCATACTAAGGAGGAAATGGATAAATTAGTCGCCGCCATGGTAGCAACACGAGATTTTTTATATAAACCCATGATCAGCGCCTAACTCGTCTTGGGTTATTGGTTATTTGACGAATGACAAATGACAAATGACAAAATTCGCACTGTAACCACTCCAGCCGACCAGGACTTGTTTCTGGATGTACCGGCACGAGTCTATGGGAATGACCCTAATTGGGTGCCACCCCTGCGTAGCGATGTAGCGAAGCAATTTGCCCCCGATAATCCCTTTTTTAGCTACGGCAAATTACAGCAATTTATTGCCCTCGACTCGTCCCACCCTTCCCAAGCGGTGGGGCGAATTGTGGCGGCGGTGAATCAACGGTTAATTGAACGAGAGGGGAAAACGGTTGGTTTATTTGGATTTTTTGAGTGTGTCCCAGATTTCGCGATCGCACAATCTCTGCTGAATGCGGCTTGTCAGTGGTTACGAGAACAAGGAATGACTGTGGCGCGGGGACCGATTGATTTATCGACCCACAATAATTGTTTATTTTTGGTCGATGGCTTTGATACACCACCCATGGTGATGATGCCCTATAATCCCCCCTACTATCCCGAATTTCTGGAAAAAGAGGGCTGGCAAAAAGCTAAGGATGCATACTCTTATGATTTTCCCCTCGATAAGCCCTTATCGGATAAATTTAAGAAAGCCTATCAGATTGCCTGTAAATCGGGTATCACATTTCGTCCGATTAGAACTAAAGGCGAAGGATTTGAACAAGATTGTATCAGTCTCTATCACCTTTTTAACCGTGCCTTTGCCAATAATTGGAGTTCTGCACCGAGAACTGAGGAAGAATTTCTAGAAGAAGCCAAGTCATTACAGACGTTAGTTGATCCAGATGTTTTTCCCATTGCCGAAGACAAGGGTGAAATGATCGGCTTTTTTATGGGATTACCGGACTATAATATTCCCCTAAAACACGTTAAGGGTAAACTAAACTGGCTAGGAATTCTTAAGTTTATTTGGCATCGTCGCCAGATTGACCAAGGACGGGTAATTGCGATTGCTTCATTGCCAGAATATCGCCGCAAAATGGTGCCGCTGGCGTTAATTTATTTGGGTATGCAAGGGGGAATTAAGAAAGGCAAGCCCTATAAGCGAGCAGAACTAGGTTGGGTTTGGGAAGATAATTTCCCGTCTCGCAAGTTGATTGAAGCATCGGGGGGAACAATTTATAAAACCTATCGAATTTATGAAAAAACGCTGTAGCTGTAGTCAGTATCAGCCTAATTTTTATGACTTAGGACTTACGCACAGCCTTTATTTGTAGGGTGTGTTAGCGTAGCGTAACGCACCCTTACCGCTATTAAAATGATGATTATTTAGTAGAGACCTTCAAGCGGAACGTCTGTGCCATCATCATTCCTTTCGCTGTAGGATAGAACTACTGGCATGATACCCAGCCTTGCAGGTTTTCTGGGCGCAAGCCTTGGTTAATCTATCAAATGAAGTATATCACGCTACTACTGGACTGACACAGCTAAAATCGTGGATTAGATTTGACCATTGAATTGGGCGCAAGCCTTTGCGCCCCTACAGTTTCCTGGCTAATGGTTAATTCATCTTGCTTAGGTGTGCCACGCCACTACAATTAAAACAGTTAATAATGGTGGGTTAGACGGTGACAACAACATCAACGACAGAACAACCACAAGTTCGCGCTGAACCAATCGTTACACTCAGAGGGGTTAGCTGGCAAACGTATCAAGCTTTAATGCACGATGTAGGAGATAATCGGGCTTGGAGGATAGCTTATGACCAGGGAATATTAGAAATCAGGATGCCACTACCCAAACACGAAGAACCTAAACGATTGCTAGAGAGTTTTATTGAAGTTGTAGTAGACGAACTTGGCATTGAGTTGAGAAGTCTTGGTGCTTTAACATTGGAACGGGAGGACTTAACCCGTGCTGTTGAACCTGACACATGTTTTTACATTCAAAATGAAAGTAGGGTTAGAGGTCAAGACAAAATTAATCTACCCGATGACCCACCGCCTGACTTAGTAGTCGAGTCCGATTATAAAAATTATTCCATCAATAAATTTAAACTCTATGCCGAACTTGGTGTGTTTGTGACATAAACTTTGGGGATTTGCTATCAGACGAAGATGTTTGAATGATCTATACACATACGGGTACTCTTGAAAGAAACACTTGACAAACCAATTCTGCAAATTGTTATCCTGATGTCCAAAATAAACCATGACAACAACAACTAAACCCCTCACCCTAGCTGACTTTCTCAAACTTCCTGAAACCAAACCATCTAGCGAATTTATCGACGGTAAAATCTATCAAAAACCCATGCCAGAAGGGAAACACAGCACTCTCCAAATATGCCTCGCCAATACAGTAAACGAGGTGGGATTTCCTGAAAAAATAGCTTATGCTTTCCCAGAATTGCGCTGCACGTTTGGCGGACGCTCTATTGTGCCAGATGTTGCCGTATTTCAATGGGAAAGAATTCCCTTCGATGCTGATGGAGAAGTGGCAAATGTATTTGAATGTTCCCCAGATTGGACAATTGAAATCCTCTCACCAGACCAGTCACAAACAAAGGTAACAGATAATATTGTATTCTGTCTCAGACATCAAACCAGATTAGGGTGGTTGATTGATCCTGATGAGAAAGCCGTAATCTGTTTTTATCCCAATCAATTACCAGAAATTATGCGACAACCAGAGGATAGACTACCTGTACCCGATTTCCTCAGTCTACAGCTAACTATTGAACAGGTATTCTCCTGGTTGAAACTGGGACAGCGTTTGTAAATTATATTAAATTATATTAAATCCAGGTTTCCCGCCCCCGTTATAATTCAGTCCGCGTAGGCGGACTTTGTTTGTGTAGCAGCGATTTTAATCGCCGTGGCAAAAATGGGGTAAAAAATGCGGATTTTGGATTACAAGTGTGCGATCGCGCCAATCTCTTTGCGCCAATTTACACAGTATTGTTAATTAATATACTACAAGCCTTGTGATTGGTGGGTTACGGCGGACACCAAATTAAATGGTGATTTTTTAAATTGAATTACCGCCTAACCCACCCTACCTGGTATTATATTTTATTGCTCAAGCCTCTAACTTATGCTTCGGTCAACATGATCTTCACGTCTAGCTTAGGCAGGGACTACAATTGAATCAAGGTATCAAGGGCAGTTCACTATGACAACAGCAACACCAACGCCTCAATCCCAGAAAAGGGGCGCTGAACCAGTCATTACCTTAAAAGGCGTTAGCTGGCAAACCTTTAAGACATTACTGGCGGAAATTGGTGAAGACCGAGCCTGTAGAATGGCTTATGATCAGGGAGTATTAGAAATTAGAATGCCACTGGAAGACCATGAAGTTCCGAAAGGGATGCTCGAAAGCTTTATTGAAGCTATCGCCGATGAGAGCGAAATAGAAGTTAAGAAAGTTGGTGCATTGAGCTTGAATCGCGAAGACTTAACTCGTTTTATCGAGCCGGATACCTGTTTCTATATCCAAAATGAATCACGAGTCAGAGGCAGACGAATCAATCTGGAAATTGACCCACCGCCTGATTTAGCGATTGAGTCAGATTATACCAGTTACTCTGTTGATAAACAATCTATTTATGCGGCGCTGGGTGTTCCAGAATTGTGGAGATATACTCGTCAAACTCTCCAGGTTTATCAATTAGTTGAAGGAGAATATGAACCGAGAGAACAAAGCATGACGTTTCCCTTTTTACCTGTAACCGAGATTCCCGGTTTTATTGAACAAAGTAATATCCAGGGACAGCGAACAGCCGTGCGGTTGTTTCGCCAACGAATTCGAGAACTTTTACAAACTCAATAGAAAATCAGCCCGGAGTTCAAACTCCAGGCTAAGAGCTTAAACCCGTTTAAACGGGTTCAAAGACTTCTCCAGTAAGCTAAAGCTTACTTTAGCTTTCAGCCGGAAATTTATTTCCTGGCTATGCTTATCTAGTCAGCTTTAGCTGACTTAAGCTTTTAGCCTTGGGTTTGAACCCAAGGCTGGTTAACGCTAACAGCCAGGAGGTGTGATGAAAGCCCTAGTCACCGGAGCCAATGGATTTACCGGTTCTCATTTAGTTAAAGCCTTAGAACAACGGGGGGATAGCGTTGTCGGTTTCGTCCGCAAGTCTAGCAACCTTCAGCGTCTCTCGGATTGCCAAGTCAAACTGGTTTACGGCGATATTACCGATCGCGACGCCCTAAAAACAGCCATGACTGGTGTAGACTGGGTATTTCACACCGCCGCTTATGTGGAATTAGGACTCGTGGATGCCAAAGAAATGGAACGGGTGAATGTTGAGGGAACTCGCGCTGTTTTAGAGGTGGCTCAAGCGGTTGGTGTAGCCAAACTCGTCTACTGTAGCACCATTGGCGTGTTTGGTGACACTAAAGGTCAAGTGGTGAATGAAACCTTTCAACGCCAACAAACCGACTTTTCCGGGGCTTATGACAGCACCAAATACCAAGCCCAACAAATTGTAGAGCAATTTGCCGCCCAAGGATTACCCGTGGTGAGTATCCTCCCGTCTGGTATCTTTGGTGCAGATGACCCCCATTTTGGTCCCGTACTCAAGCAATTCCTCAAAGGCGGCTTAAAAGTATGGGCGGGGGGCGATCGCATTACCGGAATTGTCCACGTTGATGACTTAGCTAACGCCATGATTCTGGCAGCCCAAAAAGGTCAACCGGGCGAAAAATATATCATTTCGGCGGGCGATCTTTCCACCCGTGAGATGTTCACCCTTCTCAGTCAAGACACTGGGATTCCGGTTCCGGCGGAAGCCCCCAAACCCTTGGTGAGACTCGCCGGAAACATCCTTGACCCCATCGGACGCCTGTTGAATTGGCAACCGCCCCTGAGTCGGGAACGGGTGCATTACGTCTATGATCGGTGCGTGCGTGTCGATGCAACCAAAGCGCGTCAAGACTTAGGCTGGAATCCGCGATCGGTATCCCAAACCCTCAGTGAGATTGTCAGGATCATGAAAACCCAATCCTAGATCGCCACTACAACTACAAGCTAGAGAAAAACCCCCTACCCTGGATTTTGACTCGTTGCCGAATCGGATAAGATATCAAGGCACAATTGAATGGCAACAACCTAGGGAAACTCCGGTGTAAGTCCGGGGCTGTGCGGCAACTGTCAAGGTTGAAATGGCACGCTCTTTAAGGTTTGTCGTCGATGCTTCAGTGTTTATGGCGAAGACAGCGCAACGACGAACCTCGCTGACGTTCCACCTAAGCCAGAATACCTAGCTGTTGCTTGTCCACCCTATATTCCTGCCTCGCACGGGAAGGGAGCTTAATTTTAATGCCGACTGTAGATACGACTCATTTCACCCCAGATTCACTATCTTTGCCACCACTCCCCCTTAACCGCCCCCTGTTAATGATTGGTCACGGTAGCCGGGATATGCAAGGGCGTCAGGGGTTTTTGGATTTTGCCCAGGCTTACCAAGGGTTAGACTCGTCTCGCCCGGTTGTTCCTTGTTTTCTGGAATTAACTACTCCCAGTATTCAGGAAGGCGTAGACCAATGTGTGGCACAAGGATATACAGAATTCTCCGTCCTGCCGATTTTGCTGTTTGCAGCGCGACATAATAAATTTGATGTCACCAACGAGTTAGACCGCGCTAAAGCCAGACATCCGCAAATCCGATTCTATTATGGGCGTCATTTTGGCATTACTCCGGCAATTCTGGAGTTATGGCATCGGCGACTGGCTGAACTGGATCAACCATCAGAGAACAGTTCAATGTCCTCAATTCCCAGAAGTGAAACGGTTCTTCTAGTTGTTGGTCGCGGTTCTAGTGATCCCGATGCTAATGGTGATGTTTACAAATTAGCGCGTCTGCTCTGGGAAGGCAGTGGCTACAAAACGGTGGAAATCTGCTTTATTGGGATTACTCATCCCCGGTTAGAGGAAGGATTCAATCGCGCTCGACTTTTCCAGCCTAAGCGGATTATTGTTCTGCCTTATTTCCTGTTTACTGGAGTGCTGGTGAAAAAAATATTTGATATCACAGCGCAGCAGCAGGAGCAATATCCGGACATTTCTATGACCTGTTTACCGGAAATGGGTATTCAACCGGAATTACTTTCGGTCTTGCGGGAACGAGAAATCGAGACGCAACTGGGACAGGTGCAGATGAATTGTGAATTGTGTAAGTTCCGATTAGCGGCAGTGGGGGATAATACGGGTCACACTCATAATCATGATCACGGTCATCACCATGATCATCACCACCATAGCCATAATCACTCAGAGCATCCTCCTGACCCTTACGCTGAACCCGAAGCTTACCATCAGCGCATTTGGCAAGTTCCTTAAATTGGTCTTATGTCTTATGGCTTATGTCATTGGTTTTTGCTAATGATTCATGATCGGTCATGTTCTGACACCAACGTTTGAGGAAAGGGCGACCCGAGCCAATTGAGTAGATACAGTTGTCGATTTGTGGAGGCGGGTCGCCCCTACATAAGAATGACGGAGGTTTAATTGATCAGGGGCGCGATCGCCAGAAGGTATCTTAAGATTTATTACCCGTGTGGCAAGATCTCGTCATAAGCTAGGAACTGATCAGCACTGACCCATACCGAGTAATATGTCTGAAGAATTTAAAGTTGGCGATCGCGTTCGCCTAATTGCCCTACCCCGCTATGTTAAAACAGCCGAACCTATGCCGATGCTGCGACCTCCGGACGTGATTAGCATTGGTGAAGAAGGGGTGATCCTTGATCGACGTCCCGGCGGATTTTGGGGAGTTCGCTTTTCTAAGGGCGCTTTTTTACTGGATAGTCAATACCTTGAGACAGTAGAGAGTCATCAGCATTCTGATCCCAATCCGCCCTCATCCTCTCCCGAATAATCGGCTCACAGCCTTCTGCCTTCTACCTTGGAGCCTTGTTAACCTGAATTTAGTATGAGCTACAACAACCCGGATCAATACAATGGTGTCCGGTAAGTACTACTACACCGAATCAATATCCAAAATTGTGGTAGCACTTTGCCGAATTGATTCCTGTACAGTTGAGAATAATAATAATTGGCAGTCTGAGCGTGAAGTGGGAGATAGATTTGTACAGCTTCCTAGAGTCTCTCGGCATTGCTAACCCTAGTGGCAGTGGCTGGCTAGCAGTTATATTCACCTTCGGGTTAGCGTGGGGGGTAACCTGGTGTTTGATTCCAGCAGTACGCTCATTTGCACTGCAAGTGGGTTGGGCGGATCAACCGAATGCCCGACGACTCAATCAAGAACCCCTACCTAACGCGGGTGGATTGGCAATTTATGCGGGTGTCATAGCGGCGCTAGTCCTGGCTACTCTATTAAGACCCATTGTCATCGAAGGCGTCTTAGCCCAAGTGCTGACGATTTTGCTCGGTGGTTCCATCCTCGTCCTCGTGGGCTTTATCGATGACCAATTTGGTCTACCTGCGTATGTACGCCTGTTTAGTCAAACCCTTACCGCCCTCTTACTGATTGCCAGCGATATCCGCATCGAAACGCCTTTTGGCACTCCCATTGACCCAATATTCTCCATTGTGTTGACCTGGTTGTGGGTTGTGGGAATTACCAATGCGATTAATTTAATGGATGGAATGGATGGTTTGGCGGGTGGGATCAGCTTCATTACCGCCATGAGTTTGTTAGCAGTTTCGGCGCAATTTGAAACGAGAGCCGCCGCCACCTTACTTTTGGCAGCCTTAGGAGGTGCTGCACTGGGATTTTTACGACACAATTTCTATCCCTCCCGAATCATTATGGGAGATGCGGGGGCTTACTTTTTTGGCTATGTGCTAGCCGCAACCAGTATTTTAGGCAACCTGAAAGTGACGACGGTATTTGCTCTAGTACCGCCCGCATTCTTTTTATTATTGCCTGTGCTAGATACGACTCAGGTATTTGTTCGGCGACTCATGGCGGGAAAAAACCCACTGAAAACTCCAGGCAAAGATCACTTACACCACCGCTTACTAGCTTGGGGTTTTTCTCAACGTCATGCGGCTTTTACCCTGTGGGGGGTGACGTTGGCATGTAACGGACTGGCGATGAAACTGCAAGGGATGACCTCAATGGTGATTATTGTTACAAGTGGTACTATAATTATTCTTCTAAGTTTTACCCTTTGGCAAAGACTACAGGCGAAATAAAAAGGCTAATAAGTAGGTGGGGACAATTTTCCAGAATGTCAAAAGTTAAATCACTGAAACAACTACGGATCAGTAATAACCTTCTGCCTTTTGCGATAAGTTAGATACTTCGATTATTGAACTGATGTGATTAGGGGAGCATCTACCTAAAGAGATGGAAATTAGCGCAGTCAATTCAACCCCAAGATAGGAGAAAAATTCTTATATATGAGTCATTGACTCAGCAAGTTTGCATTCAGGCTGCCGATAATAATTTAGGTCAGGTAAATTGTATATAATCTGGCACTATATTACTGAAATACGTCTTCGCGTATACCGAACTTCTCCCTTAAGTTAGTAATAATTTATAGGAGTCGGATGTTAATCTAAAACTTGGAAATTAGGAATCGCCTAAAACCATTAAGGTCATGTTTCCAGATTCATAATCCAGAATCGATAAAATATAATCGTAATAATCTTCAATTCCTTGTCGCTCAGTCCAAATCCTAAACTTTATTCTTGTCCGACTCCTTACGATATTTATAATTTAAGCTAAACTTTAGATCTAATTAATAAGTCATAGGATTATAATCATGAATAGACTAAAATGCAACCAACCTGTTTTATCGGACAGTCAAATTATAAAAATCCTCTTAATTGAAGATAACCGTGTAGAAGCTGAATTAATCCAAGAATTATTTTCAGAAGTAAACAGTAATCAATTCGCCATAACCCATGCTCAACGCTTGAGTCAGGGCATAAAAAAATTGATAGACTTTACCTTCGACATTATTTTACTCGATCTATCTCTTCCGGATAGTCAAGGACTAAATACTGTAATTCAAGTCAAAGCAAAAGCGCCCACGACTCCGATTGTTGTTTTAACCTCTCTTAACGATCAAAAGTTGGCAATTCAAGTGGTTCGTGAAGGCGCTCAAGATTATTTAATAAAGGGGCAATTTGCTGGAGAAAACTTGATCCGGGCTATACGCTACGCCATTGAACGGGAACGCGATCGCGAGTCAATTCGACAGCAGGCTAAACGGGAGCGGATTTTAGAGCGTATGGTTGAGCAGATCCGACGCTCATTGGATCTCGAAGAAATTTTACACACCACTGTCACCCAAATCCGTCAATTCCTGAAAACTGATCGGGTTCTCATCTATCGCTATCAAGCAGATAAATCTCCTACTATGCTTTTAGAAGCGGCTGACTATAGCAATAGTTATCCAGAGATTCCGGCAATTCATGAACTTTTTAATTTGCCTCAGATATTGTCCGACAATGAAGAGTTTATTCAAGTTATTAACAGTAAAAAAATGTCTAACCTAAAACCAAAATTGTTCAATTTGCACAAGCAATCTGTTTTAGCGATACCCATCTGTAACAGTGAGTCTGATCTAAAAAAACCTCAGTCTCCTGTGTACCATCAATTATGGGGGATAATTATCGCTCATCATTGTACCCCTAATCGTCAATGGCAAACTTGGGAAATTGATTGTTTAAACCAGTTAGTCAAACAGGTGTCTATTGCGATTCAACAATCAGAACTTTATCAAAAGGTAAAGACAGACAACCAACATCTACAGAAACTGGTCAAAATAGACAGTTTAACCGGAATTGCCAATCGCCGCCGTTTCGATCAAGTCTTAGCCGAGGAATTAATCTGTTCTAGACGTAACTTAACTCCTCTATCCTTAATCTTGTGTGATATTGACTTTTTTAAAGCCTACAACGATACCTACGGTCATTGGGTGGGAGATAATTGTTTAAAAGAAGTTGCTGAAGCCATCTGCCAAGCGGCTCAACGACCGAGTGATTTAGTCGCTCGTTATGGCGGTGAAGAATTTGTCGTGATTCTTTCCAATACAGATAATCCAGGCGCTTTTATCGTTGCCCAAAAAATCCGCTACCAAATGGATAAACTCAAGCGTCCCCATGCCAAATCTCCGATTCATCCCTGGGTAACGCTCAGTTTAGGAATTGCGACAACGACTCCATCCCATCAACTTTCGTCCAGTGAATTAGTCCAACTAGCCGATCGCGCCCTCTACAAAGCCAAAGCCTTAGGACGCGATCGCATTTTCTCCGCTAACTCTGACCCGGATTTTCAGGTTTGAGCGGGGAAGCTGGGGAGGATATGGTTTTGTGTAGGGGCGGGTTTCACTACTATCTTTTCCGTTGTACCCAGATGTGACTAATACCAAGTTGCAGTCTAACGTAGAATCTGTCATGCTGAGCAGAACGAAGTGAAACGGAGTGACGCGAAGCATCTATCCAGATTCTTCGCTTCGCTCAGAATGACATGATATAGCAATCCTATTTAGGTTGTGGCAATTTTCCAAAATGAAACCCTTGCTATACATGGGTTTCGAGCATTTCGCTTGTTGCATCCTATTTAGGATTGCTATAGAACGCAACTCGGTATAAACCCGCCCCGACTTAACCCTTTTGCCATCTGCCTTCTCTACCAAAGACGATTACGACTGGTGTTAACTCGCGCTCCCTGAGTGCGATTGACTTCATCCAAAAATATCTCGGTTTCCTCAACTAAACGATTCAACTCTAGACAATCTGCACAAGCTGGATTCGGATTTCCCGGTTCTCTAGCAAATCGACGCGGAGCCTCTGGCTGAACTGCATTACAGCAACCCTCAGCCGCTTCTTCTAAGGCTTGATCCAGACGACGGGCATTCTCTAATATGGCTGGATCTAATTCGCCATCTTGATCAAAAATAGGTGCAGTATTATTCCAGATATTCGTTCCGGTAATATCGCCCTGGCTTGGGGGTTGAGCATTAGCAGATGTTGAGATTAACCCAGTACCCATGACTAACGTTGTTATTGTCCAAACTATCCGTTGCTTTACTTTCATCACACTCACTCCATATTCCAATTTATACAACACTCAGTCAGGGCGGGTTCTGCACAAACGTTATCATCAATGCAAAAAGAAAGTCCCTAAACCCGCCCCTACGTCAGGGTAGATTTTGCACAAACGTTATCATCAATGCAAAAAGAAAGTCCCTAAACCCGCCCCTACGTCAGGGCGGATTTTGCACAAACGTTATCATCAACAGCAAAAAGAAAGTCCCTAAACCCGCCCCTACATACTCAAAACTTAAACGCGAACCCTGCACCCAAAACAAATCGCGCCCCATCTCCAGCTCCAGCAATATCTCGCAATGCTGGGGTAATCACCAATGGGATATTTTTAAAGGGAGCAATAGACACACCCACACCCAAGTCTTGTCCCGTCCATTCAGCAATTAAACTCACAGGTTCAGCCACCCGCACCGCAACGTTACCAAACACATTAATCGTGCCATTATCATCCTCTACCGCCTCCTCCGTGCGAAACTGCCCATTACCAATTCCTGCCGTTATCGCCACCCGACTAAAGGGTTGATTAATATCCTCTCGTGTCCGAATAATCTTACTCACCACGCCATAAACGGAATTCTCAAAGTCATTATCATCACCCAGGTTAATCAAGCCATTCCAACCCGCTGCGACTGCCCAACCTTGGGGTAAGCGACGATGCACTTTAGCGTTAAAACCACCACTGCCAAAATCCCGACTCGACCCGAAACTGGCAAGTGCGTATGAAAGTTCTACCCCCACAGACTTCTCAGCATCACCCAACCCAATCCCAATGCCTAACGCCCCATCATCAACATCACTATAGCGGGTGCGTTCTTGATAGGTAGCGCTAACAAACCCTGTATTGCGATGAGCGCCATAGGCTGTAGGAATGACAATACTCAGAGCTGGAGAGGCGCGTAATTGAGATTGAATGTCTATATCTTCGAGCGATCGCAACTCTTCTTGCAAGCGGTTAACCTCCCGACAGGGTGAGGGTTGTGTCCGTTGATTGGGTGCTTGTGCCAACATCGTTTGTTGAGTCGCACTACAGGGCTTTTTCGGATTAAGGGCAACAGGTTGTCTGTTTTCCTTATCCTCCTTGTCGGCGTGATTTTCCCTGTCTATGGCAAAGGTATTGACATCAGTATCATCTTGTGTATATTCGTCCACTCTAGATTGGCGATTTGTCCCTGTCTGTCTAGCACTCACCACAGTTGGCACAATTTGGTCGGGACGTTCTAATTCTGGCGATGCTATCTCCAACTCAGATGCGTCTAGAGTGGGCAAGGTTAACTCGGATTCCCCGGAAAACTCAAGCTTAATTCTATCTTCCTCTATTGTCGAACCACTGCCCTCTACCTTCGATTCTGGTGTAAATTCCTGGACAATAATAGATTCTGGTGAGGCAACAGCTTGAGCGCTAGTTGTTGATGTTACTGATGATCCTGCCTGGGTTTCACTGGGTTCAATTGGGGTTGGGACAGCAATATCAGGCTGATAGGTTGTCTTCACTGAAGACGTTGCCCAAGCGGGATGGAAAAAACCGGGGACAGCAAATGCCGCTACGCTATAGAGGGCAAGGCTAGAAACATTCTGTAGAGATGAGTTCAGGCGGCTATTGCTTTTTTTATCTAACGTTTGCGGAACAGGTTGATGTTCCCTTGTGTAACATTTAGTAGCAGGATGTAAATTTTGATAACGACCATTCGCGTTCAGTTTGGCTGTCACAGTCTTAAATCCTTCCAAGGGTGTTGTCTTGTTTTACAGAAATTGCCTTCTGGATTCAGGACAAAACTCGCCACCCCGGAAAGGTCGCGTCAACTGAGTTATTTTCTTTTCGCCAGAGATTACCCTGCCTTCTTGTGAATTATGGCAATTGCATCAGATGCTCATCTGACTTCAACTTGTTTTCTCAAAGCAATTATACAGAATCATAAGAATTTTAAAAAAATTATAAATTATCTCGATCACCAAAAAAAGCCAACAAAAAACACCGATAAAATAAATAACGGAATCCCTTAAGCGAAGACACTTCTAAATTACAGATTGTCTGTTCCCTGTTCCCTGTTCCCTATTTTTAAACACCTAAGCATGTCTCGACCTACCGTATACATCGCGATCACCAACCATGGCTTTGGTCATGCGGTTCGTGCGGCTTGTGCCGCCGCCGCCATCCAAAATCTCTGTCCAGACATCCTACTAATTTTAGTAACCACAGCCCCACGTTGGTTATTGGACTCTTATATTCCCGGAGATTTTATTCATCGCCCCCGCGCCTTTGATATTGGCGTGATTCAGTCGGATAGCTTGACCATGGATAAGGGGGCGACATTGGCAAAACTCAAGCAAATTCGTGCCTCGGAAAATTCAATCATTGCCGGTGAAGTTAATTTTATCCAAACCAATCGTGTGGAACTTGTACTCGCAGATATTCCCCCCTTAGCTGCCAAAATCGCTAAAACCGCAGGGGTTCCCGGTTGGATGATGAGTAACTTTGGCTGGGACTTTATTTACCGGGCGTGGGGTGGAGAATTTGTCGAGATTGCGGATTGGATTAGCGAATGTTACAGCGTCTGCGATCGCTTGTTTCGTCTCCCCTTACACGAACCGATGACAGCATTCCCCGAGATCACCGATGTCGGACTCACGGGGGGAACACCCAGTTATCCAGTCAGCCAGTTGCGAGAAAAATTTGGGTTAACCTCACCCCCAGAGAAAACAGTATTACTCACCTTTGGTGGACTTAGTTTGCAGGCAATTCCCTACAGTACACTGTCTCAGTTTCCCGACTGGCAATTCATCACCTTTGATCCCCATGCCCCCGATTTACCCAATTTAGTGAAAATTTTGGGTCGAGACTATCGCCCTGTGGATATGATGCCCTTGTGTGGACGAGTGGTATCTAAACCGGGATACAGTACCTTCGCCGAAGCACTACGTCTAGACATTCCCATCGTTTCCCTCACCCGCGAAGATTTTGCCGAATCTCCCTTGCTACTGGAAGGTATTCAAAATTATGCGTACCATCAAATTGTGACCCCCAAAGAATTTTTCCTAGGTGACTGGGAATTTTTACACCAATCTCTCAATCCTCCCAGACAATCCCAGCCTATCGCCAAAAATGGGGCTGACGCGATCGCACAAGCTGTTGTCCATTATTTACAAACTCTCTCATCTTCCTAACCTGACATGATAGCTACTGTGAATTCTCTGCTAGACAAAACCGCACCTACCTCGAAAACCTCAGATGGATCAGAAACGCCCAAGACAAGCAATAGTCCAGAAACCACTGAAACCCTAGACAAGCCGAAAACGCCAGAGACTACAGAGAGGGTAAAGACAGCTAAAACGCCCAAGACAACGGAAACCGCAAAAAACCAGAAAGGTTCAGAACCCCCTGAAACCGTCAAACCTGCCCAACCCCCTAAAACCCCAGAGGCGACTAAGACGAAAACAGCCAAGACGACGAAAACCACTAAGACGACCAAACCCTCAGACCAGAAAAAAGAAAAAGAGAGTACATCATCGTCTACCCTGGAATTAGCCGCCCATGATGTCCGCTTGGTCATTGATCAGCAACGGGAGCAAAGCCAAAGCTTAACCACGAAGTTAAATATCTTATTTGTTACCAACGGCGCTTTGTTCACTAGCTTAACCATATCACGGTTATTATTCTTTCCCAACGGGTTTAGCCTTGCCGAACTTTTCGGATTTCTGGTAAATTTCACTCTGCTGATCAACGCCTTCTTACCGCGCCAGTTAGCCGTTAGCCCCAATTTGGGCGATAAGAAATTTTTGGAACGTTATCTCGTCCTGTCGCCAGATGAATATCACCTGCGAATGATTGTTAACCTAGTAGAGACCTATAATGCAAACAAGCAGCGATTGGAGGATGTCTCATCATCCTTACAATATTCTGCTTATGTGACCTGGGGGTTAGCCTTGGTTATTACCCTGCATGTTGTAGGGATTTACTTCGTGCCGTTGATTGACCTGAGTAGTTTTGGCTAGGTCTTGCGATTATGACTTCTCAACACGTTCACAACAACTCTTCTGGGAAACGGTTAAATTTACCAGAACCCGACGCAGACAACATCACGGTGTTGACGCGCAACCTGCCCAATAAGCCAATCCTACCGTGGCATCGTTATGATTCTCCTTGGCGGGACCCTCAGGTGAAACAGGCGGATGAGTCTGAGGTACTAGATGATCAGGTATCGGATACCGATGAGGAAGACAGTTCTGAACAGGTTATGGCTGACACTCCAGAGGAATTGGAGGATGACATTGAGGATGACACAGATGAGGCAGAATTGGTAGAGGTGGTTACTGAATTCGTCGAAACATCGGTAACTAATGAATGTGATCAAGAATCCGATGAAACAGAAGCGTTAGAAACCTTAGAACAGGTAGAATCCGCCGAGATAGAATCTGAAGCATCCGACATTAACGTGGAAGACGAATATGATGAAGTCGAAAACGTAGATGAGGAAGACCCTTTAGTCGCCCACCTGTCAGAGAAATTAGGAATTGGCGATCGCGAAGAAGACAATGAGGAGGATGACGAAGAATTCGCTGAAGACGAAGAAGACGAAGACCACGAACTCAAGCAACTGGGTTAGCCTTCTAGCCGACGACTTGAGACTCTATATCCTAGTTTAATGAATCGATGACCCATTATCAACAGAAATTTACGATCAAGACAACCGCAAAATCCTTTACCCGCATCACCTCAAACATCAAAGACATCGTTGAGGAGTCAGGAATCGACACTGGACTGTGTACCGTATTTTTGCGCCACACGTCAGCCAGTCTGGTGATTCAAGAAAATGCTGACCCCGATGTCCTGACTGATTTATCGAATTTCTTTGCCAAATTAGTGCCAGAAGATGACAGCTACATCCACGATACCGAAGGACCCGATGATATGCCCGCCCATATCCGGACGGCTTTAACTAAAACCTCAGAACAAATTCCCATTGGCAATGGCAGATTAATGTTAGGAACCTGGCAAGGAATTTATATTTGGGAGCATCGACAATATCGACACAATCGAGAAGTTGTGGTTCATATTTCTGGAGATTGATTGGGGCAGGGTTAAGTCGGTGGGGATTGTCCTTTGTCATTGGTCATTTGTCATTTGTAAGGGTTTGAGGGTTAAAGTGAGTTGGAAGATGGATCAACAGAAACGGTAATCAAGCCTGATGAGTTGGGAAGAGGTAAAACGGGCAACGGTTGCGATCGCGGCGGCTGAGGATGGTAGTATCCGAGGGACGGGATTTTTTGTCTCGTCTCACGGGTATTTGCTCACCTGCGCCCATGTTGTGGAAGCGGCTGGCGGCTGGGAACAGGTACGAGTACAAGGGAAATCGGTTTCCTTGGTGTATCTGGGAGACAGTCGCCAGGATGATTTTGCGGTTTTGCAGATAACTGGTTATCCGGGGGAAGGCGTTCCTTTATCCCTCTCCGTCACACCCATGCATCGCTTCTTAAGTATCGGTTATGGGCGTCCCGATTTTCCAGAAGGGGCGTCTATTGATGGGGCGATTACTGATATTAATCCCCAAGCCAATTTTGGTAACTTACCCATGCTGCGGTTGCGGGTAATGGCAGATGCTCAACGGGTTCAGGGGGGCTATAGCGGTTCCCCTGTCTTTGATGCCGAAACTCAGGCGGTGATTGGCTTAATTGCGGCGTTTGACCATAGTCAAGGGGCGCTAGCATTGCCATTAACCACCATCAGTAAAAAATGGTCAACCCTCCAGGAATTCTTAACCCCAACACCTCCTCATCCTATCGCCTCCCCTTCGCCTCAAACTGCCAAAATCTTTATCAGCTACCGCAGCCGTGATCCTGATGTCAGTTTGGCACAGCAATTCTATGAAGCCTTGAAAGCGGCTGGACATGAACCGTTTATGGCGGGAGCAAGTATTCGCTTAGGGGAAAATTGGGCGGAACGGATTGATCAGGAATTAGAACACTGTGATTATTTCCTCCTCTTATTATCCTCCCAATCAGCAACCAGTGAAATGGTCACAGAGGAGGTGCGACGGGCGAGGGAATTGCGGGATAGACGGGAAGAAAAGAAACCCATAATTCTGCCGATTCGGGTCAACTTTCCCATGGATTCCCCGTTAAATTATGACCTGCGCGGGTATTTACAGCGGATTCAGCAACGGGAATGGCATTCTCCTGACGATACGCCAGTGATTGTGCAGGAACTATTGGCGCTGATATCCCAGGAAGATGGGGGAGAACCTTGGGTGGTTCCCCTGGCCGAGACTCCAGAACCTGCTGCACCTGTCGTAGCCAGTCCCGATTTTCCGCCCTTACCTGTGGCGGAACCGGAATTACAACGGGAACCGGGAGGGGCGGTTTCACTGAAATCTGGGTTATATGTGGAACGTTTGCCGATAGAAACTGATTGTTATCAAGAAATTTTACAACCCGGTAGCTTGATTCGGATTAAAGCCCCCCGACAGATGGGAAAAACCTCATTAATGGCACGAATTTTGCATCATGCTAAAGAACAAGGGTATCATGCCATTCCCTTAAGTTTACAACGGGCAGATAGTCAGCTTTTAGGCAATTTAGATCAATTTTTACGCTGGTTTTGTGAACAGGTGGGGCGGCGACTCAAGCGGTTAAATCAGTTGGATGACTATTGGATTGGGTATGGAAGTAAGGATAAATGTACAGCCTATTTTGAGGAATGTTTATTAGAAGAAATTGACCAGCCATTAGTTTTGGGGTTAGATGAAGTGGATCGGGTATTTCCCCATCGAGCCATTGCGGATGACTTTTTTGCCTTATTGCGCTCTTGGTATGAGGGGGCGAGGTATGGGGATTTTAGTAGTGAATTGTGGGAGAAGTTGCGGTTGGTAGTAGTCCATTCAACGGAGGTGTATGTGCCGTTGGATATTAATCAATCGCCGTTTAATGTGGGCAAAAATGTGGAGTTGCCGGAATTCAATCCGGAGCAAATGTTAGATTTAGCGGGGCGGTATGGACTGAATTGGACAACAACTCAGGTTGAGGAATTAACGCAGTTAATCGGGGGACATCCCTATTTAGTACAAAAAGCATTATATCATTTGCGGCGTCATTGGTGGAATTTGAAAGAGTATCCCAAATTAAAGGAAGCGTTTCGTCAGGTAGTGGTTAAAAATAAGTCAGTGGAATTAGATGCAGAGTTAGCGTTTAAATTAGACAGTATGGGGTTAGTGCAGTTGGAGGGGAATGAAGCAATTCCGCGCTGTGATTTGTATCGGAATTATTTCCGCGATAATTTGGGGGATTAAATCCTTCGTACTTCACCCTCATCCCCTAACCCCTTCTCCTATGAAACAAAATGCGAAGCATCCTCTGTCCTCCCCCCTGCCAAAAAAGCGAAGCATCCTCTGTCCTCCCCCCTCTTGTAGGGCAGGGCTAATTCATTGTGATGAGAGAAAATTAGGGCGACCAGGACTATTCAGACAGCAAGACGACTCTGGGCTAGAAGAACACCATTAGAACACATAGTTACTTTACGCGATCGCTCTTTCCACTAGCACTCATCTAGGAGTAAGTCACCACAAAGGTTCTGGGGTTTGGCTCAAATACGCGATCGCTCATTCCACAAGCACTCATCTAGTAGCAAGTCACCACAAAGTTTCTGGGTTTTGGCACAACAACGCGATCGCGAATAAACTAGCACTCGCTGAGGAACAAGTAACCATAAAGGTTCTAGGGTTTGGCTCAAAGACGCGATCGCGAATTAACTAGCACTCATCTAGGAGCAAGTCACCACAAAGGTTCTGGGGTTTGGCTCAACAACGCGATCGCTCTTTCCACTAGCACTCACCTAGGAGCAAGTAACCACAAAAGTTCTAGGATTTGGCTCAACAACGCGAGTCGGCACATTTCCTATTAGCTGAAAAATTTGTTCCAGGTTATAACTAATCAGCCGAATTCCGGTGGTTATAGATGAATAGCCATTGTAGCGCAAGATAGTTAATACTAAACTACGAATAATAGAAAAATTAGCGGGAGCGTTACCTTGTCGCATCCGAGAATTATCCTCATCTAACACCACGTC